>JAKQKW010000385.1 GCA_029560455.1 Candidatus Rifleibacteriota bacterium | reverse complement strand
AATTCAAAAAGCTCCCCAGACGCCTGCAGAAACTTATTCTGCGCACCTACGAAGAGCAGGAAACCTATGACTACGACAACCTGCCGGGCGACAACCATTACAGCTACAGCTTTGACGGCTACTATTGATTCCTGCATAAATAAAGCCGGATGTTGTGGTGGGTAGGCACGGGGAGAAGTCGGGATTGCTTTTTCGTAAGCTTGTGAGCGAAGCGAATCGCTGGAGAAAAAGTAACCCGACTGATAGACCGGGCCGCCGAACCGGGTAAACCGATTTTGATTTTACAGTCATCAATAATGAAGCAGAAAATGGCACCCCGGATATGAAAATGGCATAGCTCATCATTTTGCCTCCGCAATCCTGACGCCACGCGATACGAAAAAACTTTTTAAAAAATGAAAAAACGCCAGAGTTTTCCGGAACTTAAAAATTGAAAGCGAAAAAAAGTCAGAAACTCTCGATTCAGAAAGGAGCCCTACTATGTTTAAACGCCTGTGGAACCTCTTAACCGGTATTCTGAGTTCGACCCTGCGTCTTTTCGAAGCCGCCAGCCCGAAGGCATTGATCGAAGCCGAAAAAATCAACCTGCGCAACCAGCTCGCCCGCTTCAACCAGGGCCTCGCCGAACAGGCCGGGCATGTCTACAAACTCTCGCATCAGGCCCAGGAGTGCTGCGATCAGGAACAGAAACTGATTACCCGCATCAGAGCCCTGCTGAAAGCCGGGGAACAGGCTCAGGCTGCCCGCCTGGCCCTTCAGTTGAGCACCCTGCAGCGCGAAATCAGCGACTTGCGCACCCGCTGCCGCGTCGCCGAAGAAACTTATCAGGGCCTTGAAAAGGCCCGTGACCACGCCGTTACCGACGCCAACGCCCGTCTCGAAAAGCTCGAACAGATGGTCTCGCAGACCGAGATTGTCACTGCCCAGAACGAACTTCTCGAAATGGCCGGCAAACTCAACCTGTCGCTCGGAAATGCTCACCAGTCTCTCGATGCCGCCGGTGAAACCATCGAAAAGACACATCAGCTGGCTATCGGTCGCGCCCGGGTAATCCGCGGAGAGGTCGGCCGACAGCTGCAGGACCTCGCGGCCGGAGAAGCAGAACGCAAATTTCTCGAAGAACGCGCCCTGGCCGAATTTCTGGCCGCAAATGACCTTGTTGTTTCTCTCGAAAGACCGAAACAACCCTCGATACTCCCGGCCAGAGTCGAAACCCGCTGACGCCGGCAACTTACCAGATCATCACCAACTTACCAGAGCGCCACCAACCTCTACCCGCATCCGCTGGCGCGGGTTTCGCGAATGCAGGCTTCGCGGGGATGACGAATTTGAAGCATTCAGACAATTGCGATGAAGGAATAGTCTTTGTGTAGACAACATAAGGGGGAAAAATATGAAGGCAAGTTTCATTACCTGTGCTGATGCCAATGCAAATGCCGGTCTGGTTACCGGTTTCCTGCGCCTCGAAATGCCGCGCGCCGCCGCCGAAAAATCCAGACCACCGGTGCACCTGTCGATCATCATCGACGCAAGCGGCTCAATGGGAGGAAGAAGCATCGAACTGGTCAGACAGGCCGCCGGCAGCCTGTTGCAGTGGCTGACCCGCCGCGACTACATATCTATCGTAACCTTCTCTAATGTTGCCCGGCTGGTGGTTCCACATGTGCAGCTTACCGACAAGCCATCGCTGCTCGAAAGAATCAAAAACATAAATGCTGACGGAGGCACCAACCTCAGCGGCGGCCTGCTCGAAGGCCTGAACGACATTGCCCTCAACTACCGCCAGAACGAGTTGCATTACGTCATTCTGCTCACCGACGGCCAGGCCAACGTCGGCGTCACCGACCCGGCGCAGCTTGCCGGCATTACTGCCGCTTTCCTCGAAAAAGGCATTCACACCACGACTTTCGGCTTTGGCAACGGCTTCAACGAAGACCTGCTGACGAAGCTCGCGGGCTCGGGCGGCGGCCGTTTCGCTTACATCGACGGCCACGAGGCCATTCAGACTGCCTTTCAGAACGAGTTCAGCGCCCTCAACAATGTGGTGATACAGAACCTCGCCGTTAACTTCGCCGCTGCGCCTGGCGTCAGGCTCACCGAAGTCTTCGGCGGTTACCCGGGCGACCGCACCGAGACCACCTTCAATCTGCAGCTGGGCGATGGCATGGCCGAAGATACCAGGCATCTGTTGTTCAACCTCACTCCCGAAAAAGGCGCGGGGAAACTGCCGGCCGTGCTTGGCAGCCTGACCTGCCGGGGCCTCGACGCCACCGCCAGTTTCGACCCGGTTGTCTGCGACATCAAGGTCAAGAAGCCCGCAAAGAACCAGCCGGCCTGGAAAACCGCCGAAGTGAGGCAGGAACTCTGGCTGCAGCAGTGCCTGCAGGTCAAGCAGCGGGCACTGGCACTGGCGGATGCAAAAGACTTTGCGGCCGCCGGGGCATTGTTGCTTGAGCATGCGCGTCGCCTTGACGCGATCAGCCATTCGCGACCCGAGCTGGTGGCTGAGCAGCAGAATCTTTTTGCCATGGCCGACAAGATTAAAGCCGGAGCCTATGATGCCGGTTTTCGCAAGCAGACGGTTTTTCAGGCCTCGCAGGCAATGCAGAATCAGGGGCAGTATTGCCGTAATGCTTCGCTCGAAGTCCTTTCGGCAAAGTTTGTGCCCGGAAAAGACGAGCAGCCGGCAGAATTTGCGGCGCTGATCAAGCGCAAACTGCAGGAAGCGAATTTCCCTTACGATTCGGCCGGTCGGGTGATGACCGCTCTCTCTGAGCTCGTTGCCAACGCCCTGAAGCACGGTTGCGCCGGTCGCCCCGACGGAAAAGTCGAAGCATCGGTGACCATTGCCGAAACCTACGCCCAGATCAACGTCAGCGACGACGGACCCGGTTTCAACCCTGAAGCGACCCTTAAAAAGCTTCGCGGCCGCGGTGCCAGTTTTGAGCCCGGTTCGCGCGGTCTACTGCTGGCGGCCGGCATCTGCAGCCGCCTGGTCTTCAGCGACGGCGGGCGTCAGGTCGAGGCCGTGGTGATGAAAGACAGCGGCAACGTCAAGGCTTTCGCCGGCAAGGCTCCAGAAGGAGTGCGCCTGATCGGAAAAATCGCGGTGCTGGCCATAAGCGAAGGCATCGACCTGCATAACCTCAAGAGTATCACTGAACGCATCGATCGCCTGCTCGATAACTCTTATGTGAACCTGGTTATCGACTGCGTCGACATCACCTATGTCGACAGTGCCGGTCTGTCGTTCTTCATCGTCGCAATGAAACGGGTAGCGAGAAAGGGCGGTCGCCTCGCTCTCGCCAATCTCAATTCCTACCTGCACAATGTGATTCAGATCGTCGCGCTGCAGGATGTTCTGCCCATATTCAACACCGTCGATGAGGCCCTGGCCAGTATGGGTTCCGCAAAGACCTTCTCGGTCGATATCCCCGACGACCAGAACCGCCCCAACTGAATTCTTCAATTCTGGTGACCAATTGCGAAGAATAAGGTGACATCGGCAGTATCTGTCGGTTGACCGCCAGGATAAAAAAATAGAAATTTCTGAAAAAACCTGCAGGTTTTCCGGAACTTATAAAGCGTGAGCGAAAAAATCAGACGCAACAGCAGACCGACGCAAAGGCGAGGAGGGAAATATGACCCGTAAAACAGACTCAGACCCGGAAATAGACGTTTATGCCAGGGATCTTAGAATGATACGTGCCGCCGGCAATGTTTCCGGAAAATACCAGATCCGTCGCCGCCAGACCCCTGGATCTGCAACGGCAGTGTTCGACGTCAGCGGTGGCACAAAGCCCTACGAAGTTACCGTTAATCCTGGCTGGCAGTGTTGCCCGACCTGCACCTGCCCCGATGCTTCGAATCGTGCCCAGGAACAGAACGGCGGTTTCTGCAAGCACATCATTGCTGTTCTGCTTCAGAACGAGGAGTTCAGACACCAGCTGCTCGAACTGTTTCTGTAAAAACAACTTTCAAGACAGGCCGGTCAGACCTGTCTCTGCCCGAGAAGGCTGTCACGCCGCCGGGGATTGCCGCGTGACAGCCCCGGGACTTTTTTACCGAAACTGCAGATAAAAACAGCAATTGATCATTAAAGGGAGAAAAACGATGGCTGCAAAGAAAAAAACTGCAACGGTTCCGATTATTCCTGAAGGCTACACCTACAACGAGCTGCGCCCGCTCATCGAAAAAACTCTGCGCGCCGGCATCTCGGTGCTGCTGCGCGGCCACCCCGGCGTTGGCAAATCCTCGCTGGCGCAGGAACTCGCAACCGCCATGAACCTCGACCTGATCGACATAAGACTGGCGCAGCGTGACCCAGCCGAGCTCTGCGGCGTATATTTCCCTGACCATGAACGGCAGGTTCTCGAACTTTTTGCCCCCGCATGGGTTAAGCAGGCCGTAGAAAAGCCCTGCCTGGTATTTCTCGACGAGATCAATGCTGCCGTTACAAAGCTGCATCAGGCCGCCGCCTACCAGATTGTTCTTGAACACCGCGTTGGCCAGTTCCGCTTTCACCCCGAAACCGTCGTCATGGGCGCCGGCAACCTCGAAGAAGACAACGCCATCGTTGCCTCGCTGTCTTCAGCTCTCTGCAACCGTTTTGCCCATTATATTCTGCGCCCCGAAGTTCGCGACTGGTTGAACTGGGGTGCCCGGCACGGCATCGATGAGGCAATTCTGGCCTATATCGGCACCGAAGGCCATGACGCCCTTTATGAAAATAACGGTGAATTCGCTTTTCCGACACCCCGCTCGTGGGAAATGGCCAGCCGCGTTCTCGACCATGAGGCAGACAGCGAAAGTAAACGCGCCGTTGCAGCATGCGTCGGGCCTTCAGCCGCCGACCGCTTTTTCACTTTTCACCGGATTTTCGGGCAGATCGATGTCGAAGGGATTGTCGACCGTGGCCTCAAAATCGACTTCACCAGAGGAAAAAAAGCCGAACCCTCGTTCGTTTTTGCGGCAATCTTTGCCGTAGCGGCCCATGTCTGCCGCCGCGAAAGCCTGACACCGGGCCAGGTGGCAAATGTTGTCGCGTTTCTTGGCTCGGCCGGCCTTGACCCCGAATACCGCATTCTCTTTCTGCGTCAGCTCAAACGCCGCAGCCAGGTCTTCGACCTTTTCAAGCCTGATCGTGATTTTCAGCGGCTTGCCGCCAGTCTCGTCGATATTCAGGCGAAAATGTACCAGTAACCCCGAAAAACAGGAGCGATTCACAATGAGCAAAGCTGCCAGGATTTCGCCGGCCGAATTCACCCGCCTTTGCCGCCAGGAACGGGAACGCCTTTCAGCGCTGCGTCTGCAGCTGATCGAGAGCCACCCGTTCTGGGGTTATCTGCTGCTGCAGATGCAGCTGGTGTTTCAGGCAGATCTGCCCGCTCTTGCTGCCACAGACTGCATGCGGCATATCTGGTTCAACCCGGTGCTGACTTCACGTCTGCCGATCCGGCAGCTGGGCTTCGTCATGGTTCACGAGATCTGTCATTCTGTCTTCGCATCGATGGAACGCCGTGGTTCACGCAACCCGCATCTCTGGAACTGCGCCACCGATTACGCCATAAATCGTATTGTCAGCGAAATCAGGGGTCCGGGCGCTTTCCGTGCCCGTTCGCTTTACGACATACCGGAAATTTATGTCGATGGCCGCGAACAGAAGATTCTCCTCGACCCGAAATACAACGGCATGATCGCAGAAACCATATACGAAGCCCTTGCCGCTGACGAACTGCAGAACCCGTCGCTGCTGGTATTACGCCTCAATCTACCCGGTTCCGAAGGCGAGGGTACGGGCGGTCAGACTCTTGAACTGCCTGATGTTGCCGATCATGGCGGGGGCATCGACGTTCATGTGCCATTGCCCCTTTCACCGGCCCAGCGCGAGGAACTCGCCGACCGCATCCGCGGTGCCCTCGCCACCTGGCAGAATATGGGGCGTCGCGGCGATGTGCCGATGGCAGAAGTCTGTCAACTGCTGCCGGGGCGTCGGTCACGGGTTCCGTGGCCGCGGTTGCTGCGCCAGTTTGCCGGTCAGGCGCTGGCCCGCGATGATTATTCTCTTGTCAGGCCTAACAAGCGCTATCTTTCCGAAAAAATTGTTGTTCCGGGCCTTTTCTCTGAAAGTCTTAATCTGGTGGTTGTCGCGCTCGACACTTCTGGCAGCATGGATACCGATCTGCTTTCGCAGGCAATTGCCGAAATTGCCCGCCTCAGCGATCTGGCGCCCGAAGTGCTGCTTATCACTGCCGATGCCGCAGTGCACCAGGTGGTTCCGGCGGTCAGGCTGCCGTCTTTTCTGCGTGAGCTTAAAGTGAAGGGTGGGGGAGGAACCAGTCATATTCCGGTTTTTGCCCACATCGACGAGCAGCATCTCGAGCCCGACCTGTTCATCGGCATCACCGACCTCGAAACGCTTTTCCCGAAAAAGCGACCGCGTTACCCGGTTATCTGGCTTGCACCCGCGCATCATTCAACGCCCCCCTGGGGCCGTGTCGTCGAAATAGATCCCTGAGACAGGAAAAAAACGAAACAGGAGAGCGAAATGAAAAAAGCAGAACCGGTAGATCTCAAAAGTAACGACGTTGCTGTGCTGCTCGACTTTCTGAAGCTGCCGCTCGGCAAATCTGACGCGGTTCTCGACATGTTTGCCGGGTTGCCTGGTGCCGTTCGCTGCGGCAGTGGCCTGCAGCAGTTCGTTTTTATCGAGGGGCAGCGTCAGAATCGTGTCGTTCTGGTCGCCCACGCCGACACCTGCTGGGATTTTTTCTATCGAAAAGACAGAGATCTGATTCCGCAGAATGTGCAGCTGGCAGATGGAATAATCAGAAACCCCGGCAACGGTCTTGGCGCCGACGATCGCGCCGGCTGCGCCATTCTCTGGCTGCTGCGCGGCCTGGGGCATTCAATTCTGGTGACCAATGGCGAAGAATACGGCGACATCGGCAGCACCTGGCTGATGACCGCCAGGCCCGATATCGCCGACAAAATCAATGATACGCACCAGTTTGCTCTGGCGCTTGACCGCCGCAACGGCCGCGACTTTAAATGCTACGGTGTCGGCACTCCTGAATTCAGGGAATACATAACAGACAAGACCGGTTATACCGAGCCGAGCCGTGCTTCGTCGACGGATATCTCGACGATCTGCCGCCGCATCTGCGGTGTCAATCTCAGCGTCGGCTACCAGTGCGAACACACTGAAAATGAACATCTCGTCGTCAAAGACTGGCTGCACACGCTGAATCTCTGCCGCAGCTGGCTTTCTGAAGCCTCGCTGCCGAAATTCCCGCTCTCAGGCCCAGACCCCGACTACGAAGATATCCCCGAAGAACCCTACAAAATCCTGTATCTTTAAACCTTGTTACGGAGGGCCAATATGCTTACAACCAACAAAACCACGGTCGATAAGATTTCAATCAGCTCTGCCGGCGACGCTGTCAGACTTCTCTGGCTCGAACTCGAACGCAGCATAGCTCTCGCGGCTGTGCACCGCGATGAACCGCAGTTGCGCTACCTCGGTGGCAAGGTCGCCGGCCTGCGCCTGATTCTGCCGCTGCTTCGCGGCAAAAACTGTGACTGCCGCCTGGTCGGCTCAAAACTGGTGTTTCTGCCGGCAGTTGCGCCCGAAACTCTGAAAGACCTGGCATTTCTGCTCAAAAATATCCAGCGCCAGAACTTTCAGGCCCTGCACGAAGGCGGTAAAACCGGCATCATGAAAGAATGGCTCGAAGGCCTGATTCATGCCACCGGTCTCGCTCTCGCTCTCATCCAGCCCGCCCTTGGCCTGTAAATATGGCAGATAATGCAGAAAGACGTCTTGGGCGCCTTAAGAACCATAATAAAACGTTAAATTGCCGGGGCAATAATATTGCCCCGGCTGTGCCGGTTGCATTATACTGAATGCTGTGGTTTTGACCTTTTGTCAGGATTTTGTCGAAGGAGACGGGGCAGTGAAACAGCAACGCCGACTGGTCAGTTTTGACTGGGCGATTAAGAGGCTTTTGCGCAGCAAGGCCAACTTCGACATACTCGAGGGGTTTCTCTCAGAGTTGCTGAAAGACGACATAAAAATACTTTCGTTGCTTGAAAGCGAGAGCAACAGAGACTTTGCCAGGCAGAAGGCCAATCGTCTCGACCTGAAGGTTGCCAATGGCAAAAACGAGATCATCATTATCGAAATTCAGTATGAGCACGAATACGACTACTTTCAGCGCATTCTGTTTTCGGCGTCGATGGCTGTAACTGAGCATCTGGCAGAGGGTTCGGCCTATTCAGATGTCGTGAAGGTCATTTCGATAAACATTCTCTATTTCGATCTCGGTCATGGCGAAGACTACATTTACCGTGGTCAGACCGTTTTCACCGGCCTGAATCGCCACGACGAGCTGACGCTCAGCCGCGAGCAGCAGTTGCTTTACAAGCAGGCATCGCCGCGCGAAATATTCCCGGAATATTATCTGATCAAGGTTAACAACTTCAACAATGTGGCGCGCAATACGCTCGATGAATGGATTTATTTTCTGAAAAACGAAGAAATCAAGCCCGGTTTCAAGGCCAGGGGGCTGCAGCAGGCCAAAAAGCGCCTTGACATCATGAAGCTCAGCGAGGCCGAACGCCTCGATTACCGTCGCCATTCAAATGACCTGCACTACCAGGCAAGCATGGTCGAGTCTTCTTATGGCCTCGGCAAGATCGAGGGCCGCGAAGAGGGTCGTGAGCAAGGCCGCGAAGAGGGCAAAAACACTGCGCTTGCTCAGGCCGCGATTAAAATGTTCAACAGGGGCATCAGCCCCGAAGCTATCGCCGAAATAACCGGCCTGACTGTCGAGCAGATCGAAACGCTCATTAACGGCAAAAACCGCGTCTCAGACCCGGCCGCTCCCTTCAGCCCGCCAGCCCGAAAACCCCGCACCAGAAAGCGCCCGCTTTCTGGGAAAGCCCGAAATTAAGCTTCTTGCCCAGATAAAAGTGTCGTGCAATTGAAAGGATCGTTCGGTAAAAAGCTGGCTTTACAATCGACGGCTTAAAATATATGTTGAAGTATATATTGGTTACTGGAGGTCGATATGACGAGAACGGCAAAAATCTTCATGAATGGCCAGAGCCAGGCAGTGCGATTGCCAAAAGACTGTTTCATTTTCTTACCACAAATCGGTGTCCACTGCTTACCATAACCTTATAGTGCTCAGCAACCTTCTTGAAGATGGCATTAGCAACATAAGACAATCTGCCCTTTGCAATCGCCGGGGCATCATCACGCACCACTACCACCAGAACTGTTGCCCAATCAACCCTTGCCAGGCAGACATCGTAGTATCCATTATGTCCAACCACAACGATTTCATCGCGCAATTCACTCACAATTTTATACGATTCGGGCAAGGAGCCTTCTACAAAAGATTTGAGCTCCTCGAAGTTTGAATCAGAGGAATTGGCAGAGACACTCTCATGTGGCATGTAGACAAATTTGCATCCCCTTCTTGTTATCTCTTCACACGGTTTCCATGCCTGATTGTTTTTTGATGTTGGCATTTTGTCTCTCCCTGGCTTAAAAATTTGTGCAGGCGATGCTTATCAAAGCAAACTAAACTGAACAACCTGTCGGTTTTTTTCATTTCATAATAAACCAATTCCGGAAAAACCCCTGAAATTTTCAATTATCGGGTAAATACTTTTTGCCGGATAAAAATGAGCTGCAAAGCAATTTGTGCTCCAAGAAAAAAACGGCAAAAAAACATCTCAAGGCACAGTTTTACACGCTTTATAAGGCTTCTGGAGCAATCTGTTATTTCTCTCGGTCCATGAAATCGCCACCGCAAGGTAGCCGGCCTGCGCCTGATTCTGCCGCTGCTTCGCGGCAAAACCGGCATCATGAAAGAATGGCTAGAAGGCCTGATTCACGCCACCGGTCTCGCTCTCATCCAGTCCGCCCTTGGCCTGTAAATCTGCCAGCCTTTTGAGTATGAAGTAATAGAAATACTTCGTTCTAATAAGTTATATTACCAGCTGCATGAACCAGTCGATCTGCCGTTAGCGGTTTTGGTTTTATGCCGTTTTTTTGATGTCTTTTCTGAAATTTTAGTTTAGTATGGGAAAAAATGAGGACAGGGGGGAAACATGGGAAAACAGAATCAAGATGAAGCCGACAGTCTCAAAATCGAAGTCAGGCAGATAGACCCGAAAACTTTTGTTATGCACTTTCATGGTGGGCTGAAAATAAACACACACGAAAAATTTCTCGAATCTTTCAGGGCTCTCCCCGTAACTAAAGGTACAACCGTTGTAATCGAAACCGGCGACTCTTTCTGCATAAGCAACCCGGGCTATCAAAGCCTCGTTACTGCTTGCAAAGAACTTAAAAGTGTAAAAGGTTTCTTTGCGATTGTAGATAAAAGCGGATTTCTAGAAGATTATGAGCTTATTGCTGTTAAAAAAAGCATTCTGAAGAAATTCGACAGTGTCGAGAAAGCTATAAGTGAACTCAGGAAATGACCAGTTCTGAGTCGGCTGATCCGCTACAATTGAAAACGGCTTGATTAAGAGCTTTCGTTGCGAAGAAAGGTCACCTCGAATTTTTTGCAGCTTCGGTACAGCTGGTTGTGGTTTTCCATCGAAAGATAATCGCTGAAACTGAAATACTGAAACATATCGAGGCCGCGATCGAGCAGAATCTTCCAGCCGTGGTTGGTGACGATATGGCGGGCGTGAATCGCGCCGCTTTCATCAAATTCGTAAATGAATTCGACTTTTTCGCGTGCCATGGCTTCTTTTATCCGCTCAAAGAAATCGAGCTGCTGGTCTTCTTTTACTTCGTCCCTTTTAGTTATAAGTTTTGCCTGCAGCCCGCTCAGATCCTTATTCAGGCTGAGCCAGAGCTCAAGCAGCTCCATCAGCGAGCGAACCTGATGTAGCACTTTCATATACGGGTCAGTGATGACTATGCAGCTCGCCCCTTTAAGATGCCGGCCAAACAGCTTTTCAAAAGAAACCCCCTTCTGGCCTTCTTCGATGACAATATGATCGAGCTTAGGCTCGTCGTCTTTCGCCTTGGGCTTTGCAACCGCTTTGTTTTCCGGCTCAGGCGATGTTTCAGACTGTTTGGCCTGTTTTTCAGGCTCGGGTGAACCGGCTTTGCCCTTATCTTTGCTTTTTTTCCTGACCTCGACCGCAGCATCGACAGCAGCCTCGACAACAGCATCGGCAGCAGCAGCGCTCTGGTCTTCTTCAGTCGCGATATCAAGCGCCTGAGTGCGGTAATAATAATTGGGGTAGGCTTCCTCTTCCTGAGTGGTTACGCTTATCTTTTTGTCGCCCTTCAGGTAGTAAAAATCAATGACCTTAAAAGTCTGATCGATACGCGCCAGCTGGTCTTTAACCCTTTTGCGGCCCTCGATGGCGAAATGCAGAAGCTCCTGAATCTCTTTGTCTTCTGCCTCTTTACCCGGAAACAGAATTTTCATCAGCCCCGAAAAAGTTTTGGTGATACCGTCACGGTCGCGGGTAGAGATCTCTGGCGAAAGTTCAAACTTATCTGCAAAAATATTGGCATAATCAAAATTACGCAGATGCCTCAATACCTCTGAATAATAATCGACAATAAAGCCATAGCCCTCACTGAACATTTCGCCGCGAATTATGTCGATCTCCCAGCCGGGAATATAAAAATGCATGCGGTCAAGAAAGGCCGAGTCGTAAAAACCTTTCGGCAGAGCAATAAACAGGTCTGAGTGTTTCAGCATTTCCTCGAGCCGGCTGTCGGTATTTCCGACAAAAACCAGCGAAGCCTCGGCCCCGATAGTTTCGACCCCGCGTGAAAAGGTTTTGTTGGCCATGTAGTTTTTTAACGTATCAACAAGCACCTTGTTTGGCTTCTTGTCACGCCCGGCAAATTCATCGAAGGCAATTGCATCCCAGAAGCCGATCAGGCCGATTTTGCCGTTGCTGTTATTTACGAACAGCTTGGCCATGGTCACCTCTGAACCGGAAATAAGAAAACCATGCGGCGAGAATTCAGCGTAAACGTGCGATTTACCGGTTCCTTTGGGGCCAAGTTCGATAAGGTTGTAGTTGCGCTCACAGTATGGAATCAGCCTGACGAGCTGCAACAGCTTGTTGCGCCGGTCAAATAGCTCAGGGTTAAAGCCCAGGCTCTGCAGCAGCAGATCTATCCATTCTTCAGTGCTGAACTTTTTGCGGGCCTCGACAAACTCGGCAAAATCAAACTTCGACAGCTGAATCGGCTTCAGGCCCGACATGATCCAGGGGCAGCTTTTCTTTTCGAGGCTGTGTTCATACTGCAGATCGACTATGCACCAGACACCGCTGACCAGCAGGCGCGGGTAGGCCTTGACCGTCGCTGAATCGACCAGAACTTTTTTTATGCCGAGATTTGAGAAAGTGGCTTCATAAACATCGTCTTTGTCGTTCAGATCGACCTGAATCTTGTCAATTACCTTGTAATTCGCGCCATTGCGTTCTTTGATGTTAGACCTTATCAGTGGCGCTTCTTTGCGGTTCACCAGGTGCTTGCGCAAAATATCTTTCACGGTTTCGATACCGGTGCTTATTGAATTTTCGTCGTCGGTGGCACAATATTGCCCAAGCAGGTATTCGAGCACGTAATTCGGTACCGTTGCGTTGCCCCTTACCGCCTTAACCAGATCTTTTCTCACTACCAGACCTGAAAAATTCGCGTTGATCCTGTCGTCGAGTTTACTCATGATTTTTCCTACCATTGATCAAAGTCTGAATCTATTTTCTTTTTCAGAAAATAGACTTCTTCTGTCTGGGTCTTGAAGTGCGACGTGCCCTCGCATTGCTCCTCAAGGCGCAGAAACACCTGGGTTTTTTCATATTCACCAGACCGGTTGTTCAAGACCAGGCTCAAAACCGTCTCTCTCTCGCGCGGCGACGCGGCGGTCGAGTTGAAGGTAATTTCACGCTGATTCGAAATCAGCACGTTATCATGGCTGTACAAACCGATTCTGAGAGTAACGGGCATTTTCTTTTCACTGACCGGTTCTTCCTGATACAGCTTCAGACCGAACTGACCGGTAGAAATGGTAGAGCTGCCCTCACGCAGTATCTTTATCCCGACCCGGTCGGTATCGCTTTCTCTTTTCTTTTTAACCTTGATTACCGGTATGACCGTTTCCTGCAGCGTCGCGCCGCCGTGCACAAAACGGTCGCCCGAACCGCGCTTGCGCAGCCTGAATAGCGAGTTGGGAATAAGCATTTCAAAGTCGCCGGCCAGACCGATCTGGGCCGAGGTGTATTTCTTGACGCTTTCACTTTCAACCAGGCCTTTACCCATGATAAAACGCCGGTTTTCAGCCAGTATCTCGTCGCCTTCCAGCTCGTCGTCGGCGTAGTCTTCATCCTGCAGCGGCTTGTTCTGGTAGAGAAAACCATGGTCAGCGGTGATGGCGATCGAGCTGACATTCGAGCCCATAAGTTTCTTTACCAGTTTAACCAGCTCTTCAACAGTATTTTCGACCGCTTCGAAAACACGATCCTGCGTGTCTCTCTTGTCGCCCACCGAATCGATCAGGTCGTGATAAATATAGATGAGATCATGGTCGCGCACCAGCTCTTTTAGCTCGGGGCCGGCCATGTTCGTGATGCTTTCAGCTTCGATCGCCAGCGATTTTTTGACTCTCGCCTGCAGAATTTTTTTGCGGTTTTCGGTTCCGGCTGATGGCATATCATCGACCAGAACCGTGTTTTTGTCTTTTATCAGCAGCCTGTCATGGGGAAGCAGGGCCGCCATGCCGAGTTGAGTGTAACTGGGCAGCAGTGTCAGCATGCGATCCAGCCCGGCCTCGTATTTGTCCTGCCGGTTGATGCTACGGCACAGTTCTTCACCAACTTCATAACGCATGGCATCAGAAATTATCACCACCATTTTTCGCCCGTTTTTAAGATAATCACCGGGGTACTCGGCAAAAAAGCGGTTCTGCATTTTGATACCCGCCGGAAACTTCCAGCAGTCGTTCTGCAGGCTCAGCCAGCAGTTGTTCAGCGGTGCCAGAAAGCTGTTGATGTAACGGTTTTCGATTTTAACCGTCAGACAGGCAAGCAGGGTGACGTAGCCACAGGCACGCAGGCTTCTGATATATTGCCTGAATAGCTGGTCGATCCGATACCAGCTGTCGGCATAAAGATTGAAACAGCTGTTCAGGCACTGGGCCGTGAAGTTGCCGCCATCTATGGCGGCAAAGAACTCTGACGCCGCTTTTATGGCGTTGTAAACCTCGGCATAATTATTGTACCAGAAGCTTTCTTTGCGCAGCCTGATTATTTCGGCGCAATCGGTCTGGCCGATCAGGTTCTGATCTACCTGACTGACGAGTTCTCTGATAATTGACCGCTCGATGACTTCAAAATAGTCGAGCCCGATTTTCTTTTTTAGCGGAATTGCCTCGAGCCTTTTCTCGATTTCGAGATCTTCTTCGTAACGTCTGGCAAGGCTTTTGAAGGCTTTGGTGTTTTTCCAGTTGTCTTTCCAGCCTTTCAGCAGCGGAATACAGCTGATGGCCAGAGTCTTCTGCCCGGCCGTACGGCTGACAATACCCGCCTCGATATTGAAACAGTCAAGAAACAGGCGCAGGGCGAAGTCTTTTATATTGGGTTTTTCATAGTCATAATCGTAATCACGCCTGATTTCTGACCAGAAAAAACGGTTCAGACCGCATTTTTCGAGCAGCCCGGCAATTTCGTTGCGGTTTTCGGCATGTTCTTTCAACAGCGCAGCAATTATCGCTTCGAGATCGGGGCTGCTGCCGGCGATTACCGCCAGCATTTTCATTCTGACGCGCGCCAGCGAATCGCGGGGGTCGAGAAGCTCTTTAAGAGCGTTCTTGCGGGTTGCGGCCCCGAAAAAGAAGCTGTGCCCGGTGGTAATTTCGGCGTATTCGGGGCCAAGCTCGAGTTCGTTGAGCAGCAGAGCACTCTGGTCGGTCGAAAAAACCGCATTGGCCAGTTCGATGTCGAGCAGCCAGTTGCCGATGTTTTCGGGGCGTGCCCCGGCCTTGTAAACCAGATAACGGCTGTCAGGGTCTTTGATCAGCAGTTGCTGTTTGATCGCGAATTCGTTGTTGTCGAGGCGCAGTTTTTTGACATTGCCGGGGTTGATGCCGGCAAAGCCGGAGTCGAATTCTTTTTTTTCGTCATACCAGATGACGATGCGATGTTTTTCGAAGAGGCTGGTCAGCGCCTGAATGATTTTTTCCTGCATATTTCCTCAGATCCCGGTGATTTTTTTCAAAGCTTTGCCGAAAAGCGGGTAATTGTTTTTTACCCCGTTATCGAGGTCGATTTCAAGCCTTCTGGCAGCAAGCGGAAACACGATTTCGCGTTCGTAGGTTTCAAGTTCGCGCAGAATTTTTTTATTTCTGTCGATCTCTTTGGCGGCCTGGTTCTGGTCGCGCGGGCTGGCCGAGGCCGAAAGTTTCAGCTGTTCGAGGTCGCGGTTGCGCGTGTTGATTTTTTCGATATAGACCCTGAGGTAGTGGTTCAGCACCTGGCTCGGGGTATCGTGGCGGTAGCGGTGCATATAGATCAGGGCATTGAAACTGCCGTTTGGCGAAGAGAACAGCCAGTAAATCGGTCGTTTTTTATAGCGTTTCACATGGTCGTTGTAAAAATCTTTAAGAAAGTAGCGGCGAATATCTTTGCCGATCGCCTTTTCGATAAATTCGAGGTTTTTCTGGTAACTGGCTTCGCCAAAGGCGACTTTGATGAATTTTTTAAATCTTTCGGCAATATCGTCGATAAAATATTCTTCTTCGAGAATCGGCAGCACGTTATCGCGGTCAGGCGTAAAACTTGGTTCAGGAACCTGCTGCAGGTATTCTTCGACCCCCTGACCCTGGTCGGCAAGAATCAGCCCGGGTTTGTCGAGAGAATAGCGGCCGAACATACAGCCGACCGCGTAGCTGATCAGCTCGCGCATCGTATCGCCAAGCAGGCGCTCTTCAAGAGCCGCATCGCACGGAAATTCGGCGCCGGCATCAGCCAAAGCATCATCTTCAGCCTCGGCAGGGCTCTCGATTTCGCTCCCGGCCTCGTCATTCTCAGCCTGCGCTTCGTCAGTATCTTCAGAGGCTTCAGCCTTTTTTGAATAACGGTAAAAGGGGTTGCAGGTCAGGGTAATTTCGCGCCAGGGCACCTCGGGTGTCAGTTCATCCTGCAGGCCATAGGCCTCGATAAAGATGCGGTTGTTCTCTTCTTCGAGCCGCTTCATTTCGAGGCACATCTGTTTCCAGTGCTCACGCACGACCCCATAGGTCTGTTCGAGACTGTCCTGCCTGAATTCCGCCCGCAGCAGCGGCAACTCCCCAAAATCCCATGAGGTCTCGTAAGAATCCCAGTCTGATTTTGCCAGCTCAATGCATTTTTGACATTGAGGAGCAGCTTTTAAAATATGCCTAGGAAATAGAACTCTGCAAATGTCACCAGGTTGAAAATTTAAGGTTGGGGACAAAAACTCAAGATATCTTGCCATTACTTTACTATTAACAAAAGCCCCAATTTTATGCAGCTCATTTTCAGCAAAAATTGTACAACCACCGTTATCAAAAAGTGCACCAGCAGGACAATATCTTGCAGAAAAGCCTCCTGATGAAACTGTGGTCCATGTTAGTCCTTCT
>JAKQKW010000042.1 GCA_029560455.1 Candidatus Rifleibacteriota bacterium | reverse complement strand
TTCGAAAGCGATATCAGCAATTTCGCTTTCTGAGCACTGCAGAGCGTTGAGAAGAGCGCCGGCATAGGCTTCATCATTGAGAGAAGCGGCAACTCTTACGAGAAAGCGGTATTCGGCGGCATCCTGGTTTTCGAGCAGGCCGAGCAGAATCGGCTTGATGGTTGCCTGATCCAGTTTCTTGACCGCTCCATGATTGGCTTCTTCGATCATGGCCAGAGATTTGAAGATCAGGCGGCGGGTGCCACTGTCTTCTTCTTTGACCAGCTTCTTGAAGAGGTGCTCAACGCCGGCCGGTGATTCCATGGAACCCATGGCACCGATAGCGGTGAAATACTCGAGAATGTCGCCAGAGTCGAGCGAGCCGAGAAGAACCGGCAGCGCCTTATCAACAGAGATGTTGCCAAGGGCTTCGACGATCGAGTATTTGAGAATGTCTGAATTTTTATAGGTTTCGATGAGAACGTCAACGGCTTTCGGATCCTGGATTTTACCCAGAGACTCTACAGCAGTGGTTTTGACGTTGTCGTCGGCATGGCTGATGTATTTGAGAACGGTATCAGTGGCCAGCGGCGAATGAATGTCGCCGAGAATGACGAGAATCTGAATGATTTCGTCAACGTCTTCTGACACTTCGATGGCCTTGACCAGCGGCGGAATAGCCATCGGGCCGAGGTTGCGCAGAATGGTCATACCGGCGTTGCGGGTATTCAAATCTGAGCTTTTTACCACATTGATGAGGCCATGCACGGTGTTTTCATGCATCATCGAAGAAAGAGCTTCGATGGTAATATTCTGAACACCCTTGTTTGGGTCGCCCAGAGCCTCGCAGAGAGCCTCTACAACTTCTTTCTGTTCTGGAAACTTAACCAGTTCGCGAACTGCCTTGCGGCGCAGACCGGGGTCTGAATTCTTCAACTGTTCAAGTAATACTGCTGAACTCGCCATTATTTCAGGCCCCCTTTGTTGATTTACTGAGCAGGCGCTCGACTTCCTGCAGCATCAGATCGGGCTTGATCGGCTTCTGCAGAAACGAATTGGCTCCGAGAGTCAGCCCCTTCATAACCATTTCTTTTTTACCTTCGGTAGTCAGAATGATTATGGGGATGTGTTTGAATTTTTCGTTTTCCTTGACCTGGGTGATCAGCTCGAAGCCGTCCATGCCCGGCATGTTCAGGTCGGTAATGATGATGTCGACTTCGTTCTTTGACATTGCTTCAATGGCTTCGATACCATTGTTGGCTTCAAGCACCTTGTAACCCGCTTTTTCAAGGGGGAAACAAGCTACCTTGCGCAACATCAAGGAGTCTTCAGCCACAAGTATTGTTTTGGCCATTATCGGGAATCCTCCGGAGTACTGGAATCTTAACAGCAGATTATAATGAGAAATTCGTACAAAATGCAACTCTTAAACTTAGAATCTGCTGGAGGGTTTTATTTTTCGTAAAAAATATCGTCGCCGGTCATGCCATCGTCTTTCTGGTTCGGGCCACAGCTGTAGAATGCCTGCCGGCCGTTTATTTCGCCCCGGCAAAGAGGGCTTCCAGTATATGGGTCGGGAAACAGGCGATCGAGCCCGGCAATCTGCGCGAGTTCCTGCTGCAAAATCGCTCTGTATACTCTATATTTAAAAAGGCTTCTGGCTTCGTAAATCATCATTTCTACAGCATCTGCTCTTCTGAAATCAAAAAGCCCAAGAAAGTCCCAGGGGAGTTCGGCGAATTCTTTTTCAGCCGCAACTGTCGGAACAATGGTAAAAAGCCTGAATCTTTTGCGGCAGATTTCGAGCGGATCTGGGTAAATGCTGGTCAGCAGCCAGGTGCCAAACGGTGAAAGGCGGTAAAGATAGAGCAGGCGGGTTTTTGCCTGATCAAGCATCTTCGCCAGGGCCTCGTCAGAAGCCGCATTCAGGGTTCTGGAGTTTACCTCGTCAAGAGCGCTGATTATCTGCACCGCTTCTTCGGGTTTAAGGTGACCGTCTCTGCAGAGAACGTAAATAGGGTAGCATATGTAATGGGCAATACCTTCCGGCCAC
This sequence comes from Candidatus Rifleibacteriota bacterium, assembly GCA_029560455.1. The sequence continues at coordinate 621 of JAKQKW010000042.1, read as the reverse complement.
AGTATGTGTTCAGATATCAGCGCCTTTTCCAGCGGTTGATACCTGAGAAGCGCAGAGAACGCTTTTCCGGCATCGAATTCTGAGTTCTGCGTTCTTTTCCAGGCTAAATACATGCTTACGTTCTGTGCAGCCGGATACCTGTAATAACCCCTTTCAAAATCAAAAAGCGCCCGCTTCTTCTGGGCATCAGTCAGACTCGCCAGATCCAGAAAATCTTCGTATCTGAGATCGAGCAGCTCCATAATCCTTTTATCAAGTCTGTTTCTAATGTCTTCGGGTATGGCTGCGAAGTCATAAAAAAACTTGCTGCCGATTTTGCTATACTCGGCAATTGCTTCAAAATCCCCGGACATATCGCAGAAACTCATATATTTTTTCAGGGCCGGAAAATCCGGAATAGTTGCAGAAGCGACCTCAGCATCCATTATCTGCTGTCTTTTCGGGAAGAGCGGGTAATCCTTTTCCCATGGGTCATCTTCAGGCTTCTGCCCCTGCAAGACTCTTCTGGCTGCTCTGATGTGATTTGCGTCGAGAAAGAACCCCGGCCGGTAGTCGTCAGAAAGACCCATCGCCTCAAACGGAACCGTGACATGCCGGTGAAACATAAGATAAACGCGGCCG
>JAKQKW010000356.1 GCA_029560455.1 Candidatus Rifleibacteriota bacterium | reverse complement strand
CCATCATCCGCTTTTCGAAGACGATCGCAGAATCGGCGTCGGGCCTTACGGCGAAGCCAAGGTCAAGGCCGAAGATGTCTGTTTCGAATTTCGCGATAAGGGAATGTGCGTGCCGGTTCTCAGGCCGAAGTCGTTTATCGGCCCCGAGCGGCTTGGCGTCTTTGCCATGCTCTATGAATGGGCGAGCGAAGGTCACGGGTTTCCGATTCTCGGCAAGGGGCGCAATCTCTATCAGTATCTCGATGTCGAAGATCTCTGCGACGTTATCTATACCTGTCTGACCGGCGATGAGAAGGTGGTTAACGACACTTTCAATATCGGCGCCAAAGAGTTCGGCACTTTCCGTGATGATTTTCAGGCAGTGCTCGATCATGCCGGTTTCGGCAAACGCATTGTGACTTTTCCGGCCGGGCCTGCCATCACTATTCTCAGAATTCTCGAAAAACTGAAGCTTTCGCCGCTTTACAAATGGGTCTATGAAACGGCCTGCCAGGAATCTTTCGTTTCGATCGAGAAGGCCGAGAAAAAGCTCGGATTCGCGCCGAAATTTTCCAATAAACAGGCGCTGATACGTAATTACGAATGGTATATGGCGAATAAAAAGAACTTTGCCAATGCTTCGGGCATTTCACACAGGGTGCCTTGGAGCCAGGGTATTCTCAAGCTGGTAAAATATCTGTTTTGAGGTGAATATGAAAATACTTGTTACGGGTGGTGCGGGTTTAATCGGTTCTGCCCTCATCTGGGGCCTTAATCAGCGTGGAATCGACAATATTTTTGTGGTCGACCGGCTTGGCAATGGCGAAAAATGGAAAAATCTCAGAAACCTGAAGTTTGCTGATTACTGCGAAAAGACCGATTTTCTTGAAAAACTCGAATGTGGCTTGTTTGACGATCATACTTTTGATGCGGTGCTGCACCTTGGCGCTTGTTCGAGCACGACCGAAACCGACGCCACCTACCTGATCAAAAATAATTTTGAATTCAGCAAGTCGCTGGTGAAATGGGCAGACAGCCGGCGCACGCGCTTTATCTATGCCAGCAGTGCCGCTACCTATGGTGACGGCGAGAATGGTTTTGTCGATAATAATGCCGATATCGATAAACTGCAGCCGCTCAATATGTATGGCTACTCAAAACAGCTTTTCGATCTCTGGCTGAAGCGCCATGGCATGCTCGACCGTGTCGTCGGCCTCAAATATTTCAATGTCTTTGGCCCGAATGAGTATCACAAGGGCTCTATGCGCAGTTTTATTCTCAAATCCTTTGAGCAGATACGTGCCACCGGGCAGGTGCACCTGTTTAAATCGCATCGCCCTGATTACAAAGACGGCGAACAGCTGCGTGACTTTGTTTATGTCAAAGATGCCGTCGATATGACGCTGCATTTTCTCGACAACAACGCCGGCGGTCTTTTCAACATTGCCACCGGTGTTGCAAGAAGCTGGAACGATCTGGTCAGAGCAACTTTTGCCGCGATGAATATTCCGCCCAAGATCAGCTACGTCGACATGCCCGAATCAATTCGCAATCAGTATCAGTATTTTACTCGCGGTGACATCACCCGACTGCGTCTGACCGGTTACGAAAAGCCGACCCGAACCCTTGAAGAATCAATCGATGACTATGTGAAGAATTATCTCAACCTGGGCGTTTGCCTTAGCCAGTATACTGGCTAAGACAAGTGTAATTATAAACCGCAACTTTAAGCACTGCCTATTCACTATTCGCGAATCAACACGCTAGCTACAAAGCCACTTTTCTATTGGGTGGATATCGATTGGACATCAAATGAACCATTCCAGTCTGGAAATTCAAGCCTTATCTTATCAAATTCTGAATTCTTGCATTAAGTAAATTTGCAAGATAACTTGAGAACAAAGATGCTCCATCTTTGTTCAGGTGTTGAGGGTCGTAGTACATACTGTCGTTTAATTCCGGTATCTCCGTGGTATAGAAATCATAAAAGTCAATATTGTTGAACTCAAGAGCCATTTTTTCAAGCTTTTGGGCAAAATATAGCTCTGATTTTTCTATGCTGGTATTTTTAATGATCTTTTTCCAATAAGGACTGGCGGGGGGGGTATAGATAATGAAATGGGAGTCTATTTTTCCTAATTCTCGAAACGCCTGCTCGAAAATTTTGCTTCTGATTCCATTATTTGATAGTCGTTTGTACCATGGATGGTTGATTAGATATTTTGAAATTTCAATGTCGTCTGTTTTAAAGTCAATGTTTCCTGTTTTGCCATTAAATCCATTCTCGCTGATAATCTCATCATCTATTTTGGGCAGAAGAATGTCTGATTTAAAAAAATATGCAAAAAAATATTTGGCAAGTCTCTTGTGCATTGCATTAAGATCTTGAAGGTTTTTTGAAAATATATGGAGCCTTTCCAATAAGCTCATTTTTTGAAAACATTTGTCAGAAAGGTAGCCAATGTCAATTGCGCCATCATTGATTTGCCAACTGCTTACGCTGACGATAAAAATGTTGCGCGAGTCTTTATAATGCTTTTTGATGGCATAAAGAAGGGTGACAAGGTCTAGTGAAGGTACCGCAACATTAATTGTGTGATAGCCTGTTTTGTTTAAAAAAAATCTAGGGATTAGCTGCCTTTCGGCTCTTGAATCACCGGTGATAATTATGTTTATATCGTTTTCGCGAAGTTTTAAGCTGGCAATTTTGCTTTCAATTTCAGGCGACAAGCAGTTATCTTCAAGGATTAAATTTGCTGAGTGATGAAAGATAAATAAACCGGCTACCAGAAAGATGCAGAACACGAACATTTTTAAGATAAATTTTTTCATGATTAGAATTGAAAGTAGATGAAATCTTGCTGTTTACCGGAAAAAGAAAAAATAAGCAAAATGAGAAAATAGTAAAAAGACCATCTAATAGGCATCGGCCAGTTAAAAGCAAATTTTTGGATGCCATATTGATCGTTTCTACCTAACCATTCAAAGGTTAAAAGAATCAATATAAACAGTATCGTTACTGCTGCCATCATTTTTCCTTCAATATCTGGGATGCTGAATAATGAGAGGGAAAACATACCTGAAAAATAGGAAATTGCGTGAGTCACGCTGTTTGCTCTAAAGACCACCCATGAAAAAATTGTCAGGGTGAAAGTGAGTACGATTGAAGCAAACTCATGAAGTGTAGGAAGCAATCTTCCTGGGGCTACAATTTCCAGATGCCTTCGGTTTGAATTTGAAATAATCGAAGGCATCATAAAAATAGCGTTTAAAGCGCCCCAGATTATAAATGTCCAATTAGCTCCATGCCAAAAACCGCTCACAACGAATACTATAAAAGTATTTCTTACTTTGTAACCCGTGTTGACAACACTTCCACCCAAGGGAATATAAAGGTAGTCCCTAAACCAGGTCGAGAGAGAAATGTGCCAGCGTCGCCAGAATTCGGCGACGTCTCTAGAAAAATAGGGGTAGGCAAAATTTCTCATCAGGTTAAAGCCAAATAGTCTGGAAATACCTATGGCAATATCGGAATATCCGGAAAAATCACCATAAATCTGGAAAGCAAAGAACATGGCGCCAAGAAACAGTGAGCTTCCGTTGTATTGATCTGAATTGTTAAAGACGAGATTGGCATAAACAGCACAGTTGTCTGCAATTACCATTTTTTTAAACAGGCCCCATAGAATCTGTCTTAAGCCGTCTACCGCCTTAGAATAGTCAAATTTTCTAGGGCTTAAAAATTGAGGCAACAGGTTGGTTGCTCTTTCAATAGGCCCGGCAACAAGTTGCGGGAAAAAAGAGACGTAAGCAGAAAAAGCAATAAAGTTGTCTGAAGGGGAAAGTTTTTTTCGGTAAATATCAATGCTGTAGCTTAAAGTTTGAAAAGTGTAAAAGCTTATTCCTACTGGCAAAACAACATTAAGCGAATATGAATTGAGTTCTAGGCCAAAAATCGAAAAAGCTGCGACCAAGTTAGCCTGAAAAAAATTGAAATATTTAAAAATGCAAAGCAATCCGAGATTTACAATTACACTTATTCCAAGCAATATTTTTCTGCGAATATGACTATTGTATTTCGCGAGATTTTGCCCAACCCAGAAATCAAGCACGCTGCTAAAAAAAAGCAAAGATAAAAAACGCCAGTCCCACCAACCGTAAAAAATGTAACTTGCAAAAACTATCAAGCTGTTTTGGGCTTTTAGGTTGCTACTGAAAACACCCCAATAAAGAAAAAAAACTATTGGTAAAAAAATTGCAAAATCAATAGTGTGAAACAGCATATATTATGGCTCAAGTCTAAAGTTACAAATGCCTGTTCTGTTGGCCGTTAAACAAACAGAACATATTATTAGTTTCTGGCTTTGGCCTCGGGAAATTGAGTTTAAATCACATCGGATGTTTCTAGGTGTTTTCCGTTTCCGGGATTATAGACTGAAAATATGGTTTTTGCAATAAACCCAAGAATGCCGAAAATAACATTGCTACTTTTTCGAGGAAAAGCGAACGGGCCGGCAGTATGACTCTGCCGGCCCGTTTTATTATTGCGATTATCTGAACATCAGGGTGGGGGTGCTGCCGAATTTGAGGGTAGTCTGCAGCTTCCCAAACAGGGCGGGCAGATCGCTGTTTACGGTGCTGAGCTCGCTCCATACTTCTGAAAACGATTTTCTGGTAACGCGTTTGACGAGAGCGGCGGTTTCTATTTTTGCCAGTTTGCAGGCTTCTTCCATAGCTTCTTCGCGATAGCCGATAGCATCGACCAGACCATTGTCTTTGGCTTTCTGAGCGGTGTAGATGCCACCATCGGCAAGCTTGATAACCGCTTCACGATCGAGTTTTCGGCTTGAGGCAACGATGTCGATAAAGCGGTCGTAAATGCCGTTGATTATCTGCATCAGCATGCTTTTTTCTTCTTCAGAGAGTTCTTTGAAAGGCGAAAGAACGTCTTTCATCGGTGTTTTGTCTGATTTAAGAGTGATTGCCTTGAGGCCGACCTTTTCGGCGAGCTGCTGAACATTTAGGGCCTGCATCAATACTCCGATGCTGCCAATAATAGAAGTCGGGTGGGCCATAATGCGGTCGGCGGCGCAGGCCACATAATAAGCGCCTGACGCGCCCATGGTGCCAATCAGGGCGACAACCGGCTTCCCGGTTTGTTCGCGAAGTTTATTGATCTGGTGGTAAATAACATCACTGGCCGTGACTTCACCGCCTGGCGAATTGATTTCGAGCAGAATGGCTTTAATGGCTTTGCGCTTTCGGGCAGCTTCGAGGTCTTTTTTAAGTTCTTCGATCATGTCTTTGCCGGCTTTGAAAGGGTTCGACTCGTCTTCATCGGTTTCGTGGATCACGCCACGGATTCGCACCAGAAGAATCTCTTCGGCGGCTTCTTCATCGCCCTCGACGAATTGCACCCTGATTTTTTTCTTTGTTTCCTGACCGCCTCCGAGAAGGCTGCCGAGCAACCCCTGAGCCGAAACGTTAAGTGAAAAGGCAAAAACAAGAAAGATGGTGAGACAAAAGGTTTTTTTCATTCTGAAACTCCTGTTTTATTTGGCATTTTGAATTATCAACCAGCGGTTAAGACCTTCGCGGTCGGGGCAGCCATCTGATGCAGCTTTGCAGATCGCGCAGCGCAGGCAGCGCTGCCATGGCAGCAGATCGGTGGCAAGTCGGCCGCCCAGCCAGAGAGGTTCGCGGTTCAAAGTCCGGCCCAGGGCGACAAAATCGGCGGTTCCATTTTTCAGGCGGTTGAGCGCGACCTGCGGGGTGCTGACCTTGCCCGAAAGAACTGTAAGAAATCTGGTTTCGTTACGAAAGATATGCGTATCATCTGAAAAAGGGGCGTCAGGGGCAGTTTTGTCGAGCGCCGGGTGTAACAACAGCGGATTGCCAAATTTCAGACCTTCGGTAACCCTGAACAGTTCAACCCCTTCGCTTTTTATCGACTGGGCGGTTTTTATCGCATTGCTGAGACCATAGCCAGCTGGCAGCAGGTCGCGCAGCGGCATGCAGACAAAAAGCAGCAGATCTGGTACCGCCTGCTTTACGGTTCTGACCAGTTGCTGTAAAAAACGGTCGCCACCACCGGTCTCGAAGGCATAGTCATCATGCCGGGTATTGGTAATCGGTGATAGAAACTGATGAGGAAGAGCGCTGCCGGCTGCCTGAATTTCAATTCCTGAGAAGCCGGCGTTCCAGGCAAGTTTTGCTGCGGCGGCATATTCGCTGAAAACCTGGGCGATCTTTTCCTTGTTCATTGCGACAATACTGGCCGAAATTCGCTTGATGCGTGGCTGGCCTGCCCCATAAACCGTCTGGTTCAGGCCGGGTATCGCATTGATGCCGCCGTGATAAAGCTGTGCAACTGGAAGCGCGCCGCGGTTTCTGATTTTTTCGACAAGGCGTGAGAGCCCGCTGATGGTTTCAGGACGGAACAGACTCAGCTGCTTCTGCCATGATCGCCCTTCGGCAGAAACGGCAGCGGCCTCGACAATGACCATGCCTGCATCGGTGTCGGCGAGATTGTGGTAATAATCAAGCATCGATGCGGTGACTCGCCCATCTGGCTCTGCCAGATGGCTGGGCGGCGGAGCCGCAATGACGCGATTTTTCAGCTCGCAGTTGCGAAGGGTTACCGGTGAAAACAGGCTTGAAATCATAGGTCTGATAATACTGCCTCTTACCCTCTGCGGTCAAGGCAGGAAAAAAAAGTGATAAAAACGGCCTCATGTGATAGATTTGTGACATTATGAACAATATTCCAGAATTTCCAAATCAGACAGAAATTACCTCAGAACACGTTGAAATCATAAAAAAGGCTCTGGTTGACCAGGATATCAGGTCGGCAGATTACTCGGTTTATTATCTTACCGGCTGGTTTTATCATCGTCCGGCGCGCATCAGCAGAATCGGCGAGCGCCTGGTCCTCGATGTCGAAGGCAAACAGGGTGGGCATATCTTTCTTGGCCCGTTAGGAACAGGCCCGATCAAACCTGCGGTCGAAAAACTGCTTCATCATGCCGAAAAAGACTTCGGTGAAGAGCGGGTTTTGCGCTTTTTACCGCATCGTCTTGCCGAAGCGATCAGCGCCGAAATTACTCCAATCCGCTCAGAAGAGCATCGTGATTATTTTGACTATCTTTATCTTCGAGAAGAACTGGCCGACCTCACTGGTGGCAAGTTCGCCAAACGCCGCAACCAGCTCAACAAGTTTCAGCGCGAAAACAATGCCGAAGTAATAATTTTAAAAGAAGAAGATAACGCCCAGATTCTCAAATGTCTCGACCGCTGGTATGAAAACTATGGCGACGAAGATCCTTTCCTCGAAATGGAAAGAGAATCGGTTCGGCGCATGCTGCCCAACCTCTGGAAACTTGGCGGCATGGGCATCAGAGTGCAGGTTCAGGAACACATGTGCGGAATCAGCTGGGCAGTGCCGATCACTGACGAAACCTGGCTGGTGCCTGTCGAAAAAGCCCCCCGCGAAGTGAAGGGCATGTACCAGTATGTAAACTGGGCTCTTGCCAACAGCCTGCCGTCTCATGTAAAGATTCTCAACCGGGAGGCAGACCTGGGCATCGAGGGTTTGCGTACTGCCAAAGAGCGCTACAATCCGATGGGCTTCGAAAAGAAAATTACTTTCTGGTTCTGACTTGCAACCAGCTGGTTGTTTTTTATACCCGGATTCTTAGTCGAGAAAATATTCACAAGCGCTATTTGTGGCAATTGTCGATAATCGCATCAATCGATAGTTGTGCCGCCATTTGAACCTGTTTCCCTGCTGTATTTCGCCTGCTTGCCTAGCATGAGAGCAGTGGGCGATTAAGCTGTTTGTCTGTTTCTGCCGATAATTATAGTAAGGTTCAGCAGAAAAGAGATACCTATGACTATCAGAAGGCAGACAGATCTTGTTTGGCACTGGTTGCGTGCGGTTCTTTTCTATTTCGTGGCGGCCGTGGTTCTTGGCGGTTGCGCCGCTGAGTCGCCTAATCCATTGGCGGTCGAGAGGTTGAACGGCATACCGCCAAAACAGGAAAGCTACTCTATTCAGCTCGATTGCAGCGGCATTCTCAATGGTTCGTTTTTTCCCGGCGGTAACGAGGTTACCAGGCCTTTCATGCATCCGATCAATTTCACCGGCAAATGGAGCATGAAACACATGGATCGAAGCCAGTGGTATATGGCGACCACCGCCGAAAAGGGCGCAAGAATCGATGTGGTGGCAACCATGACCCGCGTCGTGTTTGATTTCTGGGACTACGAATTTTATGACAACCCTGGAAGAGTTTCATTTCAGATCGACGGAAAACCGCTCGGAACCTTCGATCTTGCCCGGCCGGGCCCTGACGGGCTTAAATTTCTCAATTACCAGATTGCCACACAGAAAAATACTGTGGCAACGGTTTCGATGATTCTCGAATCGGGGCGGGTGACCATGACCGGGTTTCTGATCAACACCTTCGACCCGAAATTTCCGTATTGAGCTATTAAACGCTAGTTCCCAGGCTGTTCAGCCGCCACCGACCATCAGCATCAGTTCGAGCCGGTCGCCGTTACTGAGTTGTTCGCTGTGCGGGCAACGTTTGCCGTTGCGCAGCACCTGAATGTAGCTGATGTGACCCTTGTCGAAATGCAGGGTTTCGAGAAACCCCTTGACGGTGAGCATTTCCTTCAGATTGAATTCATGTTCTTTATTGTAGGGGCCGCTGTTAATCGCACCAACAAATTCAACTCTGATTTTCATAATGGCTCCTTTGCGGGGTGGTCAGGCCCGACAGCCCGGGCAGCCCGGCGTTCTTTCCATCGGAATGCGGTGGCATCTGAGATCCCAGGCGTCAAAACAGATCACGTCACGTTCTATATGATTTTCTATCAGGTATCTCAGGGTCATCGATACAGCAACCGACGCGATAATCGTCACAATCGGGCCGATGATGCCTGAATTATGAACCGAAGGAAAATCGTCGACCATTGTATCTTCAGAAATAAGACAGCGCAGACAGGCCGTATCAAAGGGGTTGATCAGCATGCACTGACCAGAAGAGGCGGTGACGCCTGAATAGATCCATGGCTGGCCCGCACTCAGCGTCTGGCTATTTAAAAGAAACCTGGTTGCGAAATTATCGGTGGCATCGAGAAGCAGATCGCATGCAGAAAAAATAGCAGAAAAGTTCGCTTCGGTCAGGCGCTCGGTAAACGCCTCGATTTTTATTTCGGAATTGATGACGGCCAGCTTCTCGGCGGCGCGCTGGGCCTTGAGAGCTCCGATGTCAGATTCGTCGAACAAAGTCTGCCGCTGCAGATTTGTGAGCTCGACTCGGTCGTCATCGATAAGAACCAGTGAGCCAATGCCGGCACGGGCGCAGAGATTCGCCATGCCTGTGCCAAGGGCGCCGACGCCGACAATGCCAACCTGAGCTTTCTGAAGCTTTTTCTGACCACTCAGGCCGAGCGGTTTAAAAAGCATCTGCTTTTCGTAGCGTGCGAAAGGCTGCATCAGACAACTTTTATGGTTTCGTCGCCGACTGTAACGATCATACCCTTGCGGACCTTGCGGCGCTTACGCGATTCAACCTCGCCATCGACTTTAACCATGCCGTTTTCGACCAGCAGTTTTGCCTGTCCGCCGGTTTCACTGAGGCCCATGAACTTGATAAGCTTGATCAGCTCGATAAAATCTTCGGTTAATTCAAAAGTCAGAACAGATTTGTTGTTATTCATCTTCGATTATCTTTTCGTCAGGCTTTGCGCCAATTTTGTTGAGAATTTTCTGCAGGATCTGAGCCTTGTAGAGTTTCCATTTCATGTCGCGAAAATCTTTGTCGTTGCCTCCAGAGAGAAAGCCGAGCGGAATTTCGAACCCACCGGCAGTTTTTTTACCGCCGCCGAAATACCGGCCGTTCGAGGCTTTGCCAAAGACTTCCTTTAAAAATTCATCAGGGTCGATGGTGATTCTTGAGGTGCGCATCGAGCCAATGATCGCTTCTTCCTGATCACCCTGGGCAATTACGCCGAATACGATGGCGGTGTGAATATTTTCTTCAGTGAGCAGAAAATCTGCGGCCTGCGGTATGGCATCTCGGTCTTCACAGCGCACATAGCCTATTCCGGCGATAGAAAAACTTTCTTTGATAGTGCGTGAGGCCAGGGCTTCCTGAATAATTTGCATTGTCTGTCTTGATCTGGCCTGGCTGGTGATCTGTGCCAGCAGATCGCTGTCGACAAATCTGCTGAGAAATGAAGCGGCTCGGAAATCTTCAGGATTGGCTCGGATAAATCCGCAGGTGTCGGTTCTCAGCCCATGCATCAGTGCAGTTGCAACCATGATATGTTCTTTTTTCGACCGTTCGAGTGTGACCAGTTCTTCACGAAAATAATCTGCGAAGATGGTGGCTGTAGCTCCGACCTTGCGGATATCAGAAAACCCTGGTTTGAGACGGTTTTGCAGTTCATGATGATCAACGACGATCAGTTCTGGAATTCTGGCAGCCTGCAGAGCATCGACAATCGGCCCGGCGGTGGTGCCCTGGTTGTCGACAAAGACAGCACCCTGATATTGCGAAAGATCAAGACCGCTTTCCCAGCGGCGCATTTCTATACCAAGTAGCTTTACAAGAGCGATATTCTCGGGATGACTTATCATCCCGGCATAAATGATGTCGACCTGAATGTCATGGGCTTCAGAGATAACCCTGTGCGCAAGACCGGTTGAAATCGCATCTGGATCAGGGTAATTCTGAATGACGACGAGATGCTTCTGGCCGCGGCAGCTTTCGAGAAGCGCTTTGAGCTCGTCGCGCTTTTTCCGACCCAGGGTGTTGTCGTCGAAGCGAATGGTCGAAACAACGCTCACCGGGGCTTCGGTCTGGGCATCCTTCATAAAAAGTTGGCTCCTTGAGGAGTGGGTATACTTGTTTTATAACATAAAGCCGCGTTTTTTTCAGCCGGGCAATTCAATGTTGTTCGTAGGGCTCGATGTGAACGAGAACGTCGACGATGTCTGGCCCTTCATCGAGCAGGCGACGCTTGCAGATGCCTGATATTGTGTGCCCTTCGCGCACCGTAAGGTTTTCGTCAACCTGAATGTGCAGATCCACATGCAGTCCTGAACCGTGAAAACGCGAGCGCACTGCATGCACGGATTCGACACCATCTACCTTCAATACTATGGTTTCGATGGTTTTCAGAACCCCGGCATCGGCTCCGGCATCGGTAAGTTCAGCCAGTGACGGGCTGCAGATTTTCCAGGCGGCCTGAATGATGAAGGCCGAGACAGCAAGTGTGGCCACCGGGTCCATGAAGGCCCATTTCGGGTTATACATTGCCAGGCTGATGGCGATCGCAACAGGAATCGATGACAGACAGTCGCTACGATGATGCCAGGCATTGGCTATTACTGCAGAAGACTTAACCCTTTTTCCGACTTCCGCGGTCCAGCGGTAGAGCCACTCTTTAGAAATAATCGAGATAATGGCAATGATGAGAGTAATGCCTGCCGGAACCACGTATAGCCCGTGATGAAATTTTTCGATTGCTCCCCAGCCAAGAAAGAGGCCAGCAAGGCCAAGAACCGCGCCAATGAAAATTGAGATCATTGCCTCGATACGTCGATGTCCGTATGGATGGCAGGAATCCGGTGGCTGGTTCCAGTATTTGACGCCGACGATGACTGCGATGTCGGTCGAGGCGTCAGAAAGGCTGTGAACGCCATCGGCAATTACCGAGCTGCTGTTGCCAATAAACCCGATGACAATCTTGCCGAGAGTCAGGAAGAGGTTGACGGCCAGACCGATGATCGTTATCCGCCTTATTTCGGTTTCGGTTGAAAGTTGAGATACATTCGCAGGAGCAGCAGAAGAATCGTTCATAAAAAGCCTCCAGAAAGATTTTATGAAGATCTGACCAGAGGTCTTTGCGAACTGATCTTCGGAAAGATTAGCGGCAAAACAAAATCAGGGTCTGTACCAGGCGGCATCAAGAGCGGCAATCAGGTTGACTATCCAGCCGAGAAAGATGATCCAGAGGAGCAAGTGACCAACAAAGTAAAAGAAGGCTGCAAACGGGCGCCCCTGAATGAGCTGCCCAAGCCCGGGAATGAAAAAGCTGGCGAGTGCTGCAATTACATTGCCTGATGAACCCTGGCCGGTCATGGTTTACTCCTGGTAAAGAATATATGCTCGATTCTAAGATAATCGCGTCGTTTAATCAACCCCCCGGCAATTACTAAATAGTGCATAAACAAAAGTTGTCCGGTTCAACTGCAGGATGTGATGGCGGGGCTGAACAGCTCAGCGCAAATGCAAAATTAAGCCTTGAAAACATAATTGGCCTGATTCTCAATTCGACTTTGAGGTTGATCGAGGGTGTCGCGAAAAATTTCACAATCAGGCAGGGAGCCTTGGTGCGGCGACGTTGTTCTGAGAATGCTTTGGCAATAGCTTTAAATTTGTGAAAAAAAGCTGCGGCAGAAAAGCACTGTTCCCGATAATAGATTTGAGAAAATTCGTTTTGCCCATGGAGGTATTTGTTGGAAGCACTAGCCAGATTGGTTGATACGATTAATGGCTTTGTCTGGGGTTACTTTCTGATGTTTCTGATCGTCGGAACCGGCATTTTTCTGACGATTCGCATGCGTTTCGTTCAGATTCGCTTTTTCGGGCATGCCTGGTCACTGATTTCGGGTCGTTGGGCCAAGCACGACGATAAAGGCGAAATAACCCATTTTCAGGCGCTTTCAACGGCCCTGGCGGCAACCGTTGGCACCGGTAATATTGCCGGCGTGGCCACGGCAATTGCCAGCGGTGGCCCCGGGGCAGTGTTCTGGATGTGGGTGAGCGCGTTTATCGGCATGTGCACTAAATTTACCTGCTGCACTCTGGCGATGAACTTTCGCACTATCGATGCCGACGGCGAAGTTGCCGGCGGCCCGATGTATTATCTGCGCGATGGCATGAAAAAGCCCTGGTTGGGCCTGCTATTTGCAATTTTTACCTTTGTCGCCTCATTTGGTATCGGTAATATGGTGCAGGCAAATTCTGTGGCGGCACCGCTGCATAATTATCTTGCCGATGCAGGCCTGACTGCGGGCCCGGTGAGTGAAGGCGCTGACCCGGTAAAATTTGCCATCGGCATTGCTATCGCCATACTGGTTGGTGCGGTCATTCTTGGTGGCATTCGCCGAATTGCGAGTTTTGCCGACAAAGTTGTGCCGTTTATGGCACTGGGCTACGTTCTTGCTTCGCTTTACATACTTTTCATACAGCGGGCCAATATTATTCCAGCCTTTCAGATGATTTTCGGCTCGGCCCTCGGCTTGAAGGAAGCCGCCGGCGGTGTGCTCGGTTATACCGTTTCGCAGGCGATGCGCTGGGGTGTTGCCAGAGGCCTCTTCTCGAATGAGGCAGGTCTTGGTTCCGCTCCGATCGCTCATGCGGCTGCCAAAACCTCGGTTCCGATACGCGAAGGTTTTGTCGCTCTGCTTGAGCCTTTTATCGACACACTTGTCATCTGCACTATGACTGCTCTGGTAATCATCACCAGCGGTTATTTCAATCCGGCCGATGCTGCAATTTTTGCTGGCCTCAAAGGTGCAGAACTTACCGCCGCTGCCTATAAGCACAATGTTGCCTGGGGCCATCATGTCGTCAGCCTGGGCCTGGTGTTCTTCACTTTTACAACCATGGTCGGCTGGAGCTATTATGGCGACCGGTCGGTTCGCTATATGTTCGATTCCAACCCGATTAAAGCCAAAAAAGCTGTGTTTGCTTACCGCCTGATCTATGTTCTGCTTATACCGGTCGGGGCTGCCGTGCCGCTCGAACTCGTCTGGAATATGTCTGACCTCGCAAACGGGCTGATGGCACTGCCAAATCTGTTTGCTCTGATTGGTCTTTCTGGCGTAGCCAGCAACATGCTGCGTGACTACGAGTCTAAATATCCGCAGATGCTTGCCGACCGTGACCGAGGCTGAGTAATCGATAAAACGATAATAACTATAAAACCCCGTTGAACTCAACGGGGTTTTATAGTTTAAGCCTTGTCTGAATATCCAGAGGATTGCCAACCAGTCTGTCTGCCAGACCAGATAAATTAACGGTTGTGCGTGGCGGCTTGAGCTGAAGGCCAGCGGCCGACATAGAGAACTTCTTCGCAAAGTTCGATGCCGAATTCTTTTTTGACTTTGTCTTTAAGCATGGCAGCCAGGTTTTTAACATCGCTGGCAGTAGCATTACCGGTATTGATGATAAAGTTGGCGTGTTTTTCGAAAACCGACGCGCCACCACATGACATTTTTTTAGCCCCGGCCTGCTCAAGAACTGCCCCGGCAGCGCGGCGGCGATCTTCACCCGGCAGTGGTGGCAGGTTTTTAAAAAACGAACCGGCGCAGCCGATTTCGTAGGGCGGGTGCTTGCTGTGGCGCTGTGCAACGATATCATCCATTTTCGCCTTGATCTCGTCGGCATTACCGGCTTCGAGCTGAAATCTGGCGCTGAGAATGATGTGTGGGTCAGTTTTGAGCCGGCTGGTGCGGTAGTCGAAGCCGAAAAAAGAATTGTCAACAGTCTGAATGCTGCCATCCGGGCAGAGAACGCGGGCGTCGATGAGAACATCAGCGATGCAGCGGCCATAAGCGCCGGCGTTGCCGTAAATGGCGCCGCCGATACTGCCCGGAATACCGGCAAATGATTCGGTGCCGGCAAGTCCGTGTCTCTGGGCCAGTTCAACAAGATATTCAAAGTCGTAGCCTGATGAGATGTCGATCTGGTGCTTTTCTGTGTCAACGCTGTTGACTTCCATACAGCGGTTGTGAATCACCAGGCCTTCGAGGCCAGCGTCTGAAACTACCAGATTCGAACCGCCGCCGAGAATGAACAGTGGCATTTTCTGCTGCCGGGCCCATTCAACGGCAGCCCGCAGGCTTTCACTGTTGTCGGCCGTATAAAAATACTCAGCCGGGCCACCCAGTTTGAAGGTGACGAGACTCTTCAGCGGAACATTTTTCTGGATCAGTTCAGGCGAAAATTGCATTTGTAACCTCCGGCGGTCTTTACCCTATAGAAACTATCGGGCAAAGACCGCCCGGGCCTTAGCTGTTTGCGTCAGGGAGCGACGGTGGCTGAAGCAGCCATGTCCTGCAGGATGGTGATTTCCATGCGATCATTGGCCGCGACTTTTTCGGGCACGTCATGGCCTTTTACGACCTGGCCAAAAACCGTGTACTGACCATCGAGATGCGGAATAGCATCGAGGCAGATATAGAACTGGCAGCCGGCTGAGTTCGGGTCGGCGGCGCGGGCCATTGCCAGAGTGCCTTTGAGATGCTTGCGGGCGTTGAATTCGGCGTTGAGTTTGTAGCCGGCATCACCGGTGCCGGGCATGCCGCTTGCGCCTTCTCTTGAATTGGGGCAGCCGCCCTGAATTACAAAACCCGGAACAACGCGATGAAATGCCAGACCGTTGTAAAAACCTTTGCGAATCAGGTTCAGCATGCTTTCAACATGTTTCGGGGCGACATCGGGGTAGAGTTCGAGAACCATTTCACCTTTGGCTGTGGTGATTTTAATCAGCGGGTTGGTAGCCTTTTCGAGGGTGACACCTTCGGGGACCTGGGCCATGGCCATCGGTGCAATAGCGAGCAGTGCGATCAGAATGTAATTCAACATAAATGCTCCTGAAATTAGATTTGCTGTGGCGTATTCTAACGCAGCGAAGCGACTAAAAGCAAGCCGCTGCAGTCGGGTTGGCTGCAGCGGTAAGTAAGGTGCTTAATAAGGTTCTGATCAGTTAAGCGAATACTGCACGGTGATTTTTACCCAGGTTTCTTTCGGCTCGCCATTGTTGAGAACCGGTGAGAATACCCAGCGTCTCAGCGCCTGAGCGCCATTGATGGCCAGTTTAGGGTCAATGGTCGAACTCATGGTTACAACGTCACCGACAGTGCCGCTGCGCTGAATCAGAACACGATAGACTGCATTACCATGCACGCCGCTCTTGCGAGCCCATGCCGGGTAATCAGGTAATACTCTGGTAAGAATCGAAGGCGGGCTGAAGCGTTCGCCGCTGCCACCAAACGATTCGATCGAACCGATTTCGAAGACGCCGGCGCCATTGTCAACCTTGCCATCTTCAGTTCCGGTCGGAGCAGGCATAAAATCTTCGGGATTGGCAGTATTTTTCTCGTCAGCCAGCATCGAGTCTGGCATCAGCATGTCAGGCTGACCGCTGGTCAGCGGGCCGGTGAGGTCAGGGGTCGGGTCACTGGCGCTGCTCTTGTCGAGGCTGAGATGACTCAGAGCTTCAAACGAAGGAACAGTGTGAGTTGGTCTGACCGGGGCATCGGTAGTTGTGGTTTCCTGAACGACCGAGGGTTTAGTGGTGTCGACCGGGGTTTCTGAAACGATCGGGCTGTCGTTAACCTGTGTGGCAACTGGAGCCGGAGTTTCAACTTTGGGAGCTGCCGGTTTCGGGTTGGTGCTTTCGGGTTTTACTGCAGATTTTGGTTTGGTGTCTTTTTTGACCGTGTTCTTCTGTTTGGCTTTGTTAACCCTGTTTTCGCTGCCGGCAGACTTCTTTGCGCCCGTTTCCTTTTTCTGTTCCTGGCCAGAACCGACGCGCGGTTTATTGACCGGAGCGATAAGCTTAACGGGCACTACCGGTTTCTGCAGCGGTTCAGCACTGACGGAGCGCCAGGCAAAGAAAGCTGAGAGGGCCAGCAGAAGTGAAAGATGCAGAAGAACGGAAAGCTGCAGCTCTTCCATTCCTTCAACATTTTCGGCTTTGAGTTTTTTCAGGAGTTTCATGGTTTTACTTCATTTCGGGTCTGGTTGCCAGGCCGATATTCACGGCCCCGGCGTTGCGGATAGCGTCGAGAACGAAAACGATGCGACCGTAATTTGCATCTTTGTCTGCTTCAACCATAACCGGGCGGTCAGGTGAATTGGTGATCCAGGTCTTGATCGAAGTCGTAAGATCGGTCATTTCAACCGGTTTGCCAGATACATACAGACGGCCGTTTTTGGCAATCTGAACGGTCATGTTGTCGGTTTCCATGGTGGTGGCGCTCGAGGCTTTCGGCACGTTCACCGGCAGTTTTTCCTGATTGCGGGCGAAAGAACTGGTGATCATGAAGAAGAACACGAGCAGCAGAATGACGTCGATCAGATTGGTTACGACAATCTGGGGCTTGCTTTTCTTTTTATCAGGCAGCAACTTTTTCAAGGCTGACCTCCATCGCGGTTACCTGGTTGGCCAGGTCGAGAGAGTGCATTTCAACCTGTTCGATGAATTCAACGCTTTTTGCTTCGCACCAGTTGAAAGCGACAAGAGCCGGAATACCAACCAGCAGACCGGCGGCGGTTGTGTAGAGAGCTTCAGAGATACCACCGGCCAGGGCGGTCGGGTCACCGATACCCACGGTCGAGATGACGCTGAAGGCTGAAATCATACCGGTAACTGTGCCGGTCAGGCCGAGCAGCGGACTGATGCTGGCGATCGTCGAGAGTTTGCCGAGGTGGCGTTCGTATTTCTTAACCTGCACCATGGCTTCCTGGCGCATGGTGTCGAGAAGATGTTCGCGGCCAAGATCAGCATTGTCGAGACCGGCGGCGATTACATTGGCGAGCGGGGTGTTCTCGGCGCGGCAGATTTTCATCGCATCGAAGAAGTTGCGGGCGGCAAGTGCGCCTTTGACCTTCTTCATGAATGCGGCTGAATTATTGGGGTTGCGCATATAGAAACGGGCACGTTCGATAACGATTGCCAGTGCAAAAACTGAACAAAGAGCGATCGGAATCATTACCGGGCCACCACTTACAAACAGGTCGATCAAGAAGATTTTTTCCATTTTTTAACTGCCTCCTGGGAACGTCTCAGAAATGTGCTTCGACACCGGCGAGAGAGACTCTGCCTTCTTCGGGAACATCGTAACGCAAGCTTTTTGCTTCATCATAGAGATCTTTGATTTTCAGATAGGTGCTGAACCGGTCGTTCAGGCGGTAGCGCACTGCCAGATCGGAGCGGCTGTAATCATCGGCGCCGAAGGTGCCCAGATTTGTTACCGCTGAGCGGTCGAATTCAGCTCTGCGTGAAAAATCAACCATAACTTTACCTTCGGTATAATTGAGCCCGACGTCCAGTATTCTTTTCGGTTCGTAAGAAAGCTTTCTGCCTGTGTTTTCATCTTCGGGCTGCTGAAAAGTGCTCTTGATATTTACTTTGAAATGGTCTTCGATTTTGAAGTTGCCACGCAGAGCCATGCCACGGCGCTTTACATCATTTAGAAACTGAAAGTTTGAAGCCAGCATGCCTTTGCCAGGCACATATCTGTCGACGAATTCGATCGCATCTTCTTCCTTCTGGCTGAAAAGGTCGACACCAAAAACATCGCCTTTGGTAGTGCGGTAATTCAGCGAACCCTTCATGGTTTTCTGGCGCGAAGCTTCAAGGGCGTTACCTTCAACATAATGGTCTGGCATGAAAATCTTTTCGAGGCTGTCGTTGCCAAGGTCTTCTTCGTAGCCAAGCACCAGCTGCCAGGGCTCAGACAGGCGATAGTCGAGGCTTGCGTATGGAGTGGTCGCGTCGCGTTCCATCAGGCTCATGTGTTTGAAACCGAATCTGGCATCAGCTTTCGGGGAAACTTCGTAATCAGCTCCGAGGCGCAGAACCGTCTTGGTCAGTTCGCGATCGCTGCCTGCCGAAACCGTGAATTTGTCAGATTTGAGGTCGGCTTCGGCGCGGCCTTTAATCTTGCTGCCAAGTTTTTTGAGATAACTGGCTCCTGCGGTCATGGTGAAAACTGTCTGATCTTCGCTGAAGGCCAAAGCTGAATTGCTGATTGTGCGGCTCAGCGAATCCATTGAAGCGTAGCCTTTGAAAAAGGCGCCGTCTTCAAGGGTCGAGTTGCCATTGACCCAGATGCGGCTGGTGCTGTTTTCGATGCCGGCGTCGGGGCTTGGTGATTTGGTTACACCGCGCTGAGCGTATTCTTCGACGCTGTATTCGCCGCCGGCCAGCAGCGTGTAACTGCCTTCACCGGTAGAGGCAATGTTGGCTTCGAGGCCGGTTTTGGATGTGTCGACAAATGACCTGTAGCCGTCGCGGCTTTCGCGCTTGATGACGATGTCGCCGGTATAGCCTTCTTTGGTGCCTTTGCCGTTGATGATGAGTTCGCGGGCGCCATTGGTGCCAAGACCAGCTGAAGCCGAAATCTCATCTTTTTCTTCGCGGTGAAAATTTTCGAGAACCGGTTTTTCGGTCATCGGGCGATAGACCGCCGGCCCGATTTCCGGAACCAGTTCTGGCATCGGCGCAGTTCTTTCGCCCATATCGAAGCTGATTTTCTGTTTTGACGGGTCAATTTTTTCGCTCTGTGCGTCTTTGCCGATAACCTGAACTTTGCCCATGTCAAAAGTGTCAGCAGCGTATGCTCCACTTCCAAGGCTCATGGCTATGGCCATTGCAATAATTTTTCTGATGTGCATCTGCGTGCCTCCGGGCTTCATTATTTTCTTCAATATCTATCGGCAAATACCCCCAAAAATTTAGGTTTGCGAAAAGTTGCATCCGAAACAACGGGGCTGCGTTATAATGAAAGTCATAAAAATAACGCATCGGATGTCTTGAGTCAGGAGGCACTATGAAAGCCATCGCATTGAGAACCAGAGTATTTGTCTTTTTGTTTTTTCTGATAAATCTGATGGGAGGTTCATGGGCAGTGGAAATTGGTTTCGATGAAGAATTCAGTCTTGCCGAAGATCGTTCGGTGCCTTTGCAGCAGCTTATTCCTGGCACCGAAGATTATTATTACTACCATTGTCTCTATTACCAGTCTAAAGGTGAGACGGCCAAAGTCGCTTCACTGCTTAAACAGTGGGTCAGTCGCTACAGTCACAGCAGCCGCTACGAAGAGATTCGCACTCGTCAGCTGCTGCTCGATTTCAACCGTAATCCCGAAAGCATTCTGAAGTTCATCATCGAGCGTCTGAACCTGCAGTTCAACCACGCCCGCAAGCAACCGGTCACCAGCCGAAGCTTTCCAAGCCGTATGCCGGCTGAATGGCTCGATTATCAGAACCTCAAAAACATTGCCCTGCGCGAATACAATGATTTGAGCGGTTTCAAATATCCCGGCCTCGAAGCTCTGGTTAAAGAAGAGTTCGTCGGTGATCGCCGCCGCGACCTGCTCAACCGTCTGCAATACCCCGATGGTGAAAAGATCGCCCAGATGGTTGTAGATGACCTGCAGCACCAGTACAGCGGTGGTTTTGGTTCACTGCCGATTCACGGGAAACTGCTTCCGGAACAGCTCGATTTCTGCAGCCGGGCAATGCCGGCGCTGCTTGAGCAGACCCCGTTCGTTCTGGCCCGTCTGAAAAAGATGCAGCCGGGTGCCGATTCAACCTGGGAAACCGACCCGGTCGAAAAGCTGGCGGTTCTCAAGCAGATGTATGCCTTCGCCAGCCCTCTGCAGCCGGCGTTCAATTCTCTTAAAGCGCATCTGCTCTACAACATTCTCGACCTGCAGCGCAATGCCGGCAGCTATGATCGCAATGCTTTTTTTGAATACCTGAAACTGCCGCGCAACGTCGGGTATATCGATCGCACTTACCTGAATTCAAATGACTGGAAGTATAATCGTGCTGATCTGAACGCAGATTTCCGTCAGGTCAGCCTGTGTCCGGCAATTAATAATGATGAACCGCTTATCCGAGATTATCTCGCCAGGTTTATGCTCGAAGATAAAGGCTCCGAGGCTTTTTCCGGCATAGTTGAATCAGAATATCTCAAGCGGCTTCTCGCTGAAACCATGATCGTTAACGCAGTTGGCGATCTCGAACAATGGTTCTCACTGCTTGGCGGCCAGGCAGTTAAAGAACTCAAAGAGAGAATCGAGCTCGAATTTTTGCCAACCTGCCGGCCGGTCTATCAGCCGGGCGAACCTGTCAAGCTTGCAGTAAGGGTTAAAAATGTCAACCGCCTGATGCTGAAGATTTACAAGCTCAATCTGGCAAGCTATTACCGCGAGAATGGCAGCGAAGTTTCGACCGCGATCGACCTTGACGGTCTTGTCGCCAACGAGGAACTGAGTTTTGATTACAAGCAGCCTGCATGGCAGCGCCATGAAGAGAGCTTTGTTCTCGATAAACTTGTCGAGAGGGGCGTTTACATTGTTGAGTTGATAGGTAACGGCATCAGCAGCCGCGCCATGATTCGCCGCGGACAACTGTCGTATCTGCAGCGCGCCTCGGTCGCCGGCCACATTTTTACTGTTTTCGACGAGCAACGGCAGCAGGTTAAAGACGCTGTGATACTTCTTGCCGGCAGTGAATACCGCCCGGACCAGAACGGCCAGATCGTCGTGCCCTATACTACCAGCCCGGGTAATCGGCAGATTGTCATCAAACAGGGTGAATTTGCCGCTCTGCATACATTAAATCACCTCGGAGAAGCCTATAGCCTTGAAGCTTCGATTCATGTCGACCGTGAAGCACTTCTGGCCGGAAGAACCGCCAGGGTTGTAGTTCGCCCGGTGCTCTCGATCAATGGCTGCCCGGCCGATGTCGGCCTGCTGCAGGAGCCGGCATTGCTCATCACTTCTGTCGACCGCGACGGGGTTTCTTCAACCCGCGAAATTGCAGATTTCAAACTGTTCAACGATAAAGAAACGGTGCATGAGTTCAAAACTCCAGATAAATTGAGAAGTGTGACCTTCTCGCTGCGCGGGCGCATCGATAACCTCAGCAATGGTCGCAAAGACGACCTCAGTGTTGCCCGTTCCTATACCATTAATGGTATAGACAATACCGAGAGAACGCATGCCTTCTTTGTCAGACGCGAAAATGGCGAATATGTCGCTGAATTGCTCGGCAAAACCGGTGAACCCTGCCCTGATCGGGTTATCAACCTCGAAATCAGCCATCGTCTGATCAGGCGCAACGTAACCGGTTCTCTGCAGACCGACGAAAAGGGCCGCATTTATCTCGGTCGTCTCGATGACGTAGAATACGTTAAATTGAGCGCCCCTGACGGGGTGTCTTTTGATCTGTTACCGGTTGGCGACCAGAATACCATCGCCGATTCGATAGCCGCACCCCTTGATTACGAGATTCGGGTGCCGCGCACCGACAATCAGGATAAGCCAATTGCCGACCAGATTTGCCTGTATGAGCTGCGTGGAAGTGAACTGGTTCGCGACTGGCGCTCGGCCGTGTCGCTTGTTCCTGGTTTTTATTCTATCAAGGGCTTGCCTGCCGGTGATTATGAAATGTATATCAGACAGTCGCAGCAGAAGATTGCCATCCGCGTTGCTGATGGCAAGGTTCTGGGCGGTTACGTCATTTCGAAACGCCGGGGTCTGCCTTTGAACAATACCTCGACCCTTCAGATTACTGAAGCAAAGGTAGCCGAAGACGCAAAGCTGCTTATCAGGCTGGCGAATTCCGGCAAAAAATCGCGTGTTCATGTCATTGCCGGCAACTTTATGCCTGAATTCAGACCATTTGCCGAGTTCGCCGCCATAGGCGGCCCGGTTTTCCCGATGATTGCACTGACCCAGCCGGTTTCTCGATATGTTTCCGGCCGCAATATCGGTGATGAATACCGCTACATTCTCGAACGGCGTTTCGCAAAAATCTTTCCGGGCAATATGCTTAAACGACCCGGCCTGCTGCTCAACCCCTGGAGCCTGAGAAAGACCGATACCGGCACCCAGGAAGCTTCTGTCGGCGGTGCCTGGGGTGGTGCGCCTGAAGCCGAGGGGCAGATATCTTCTTCCGGCAATTTGAAGCGCCGCATGAAAGAACAGGCAATGGCTGAGGCCGGCGGTTACGGCAGTTATGATTTTCTCGCGAGCGCTTCGGTTCTGCTCGCCAATCTCAAACCTGACGCTGATGGCACGATCAGTGTGCCGGTTAATGAACTGCAGGGTCTGCGTAATATTCAGATAATCGCTGTCGATGGTTTCGACGTCGCCTGCAGAGAAATAACCGTGCCGGGTGCTGATCCTGAGTTTCTTGACCTGCGCCTTAAAAATGCTCTTGTGCCTGAAAAGCATTTTTCTGAACAGAAAAACATTTCGATTGTTACAACTGGCGAAGCCGTAAGCGTTTCCGACATCTCAACCGCCCGGGTAGAGGTTTATGACAGTCTCAAGTCTGCCTACCGACTTCTTTCGACGGTCAACCCTGATGCAAATCTGATTAAATTCGGTTTCATTACCGGCTGGAACAGCCTCGATGAAAAGCAGAAACTCGATCTCTACTCGAAACATGCCTGTCACGAATTGAACTTCTTTATCAGTCAGCGTGACCGTGGTTTCTTCGAAAAGGTTGTCAAGCCTTACATTGCTAACAAGCGTGATCTGACGTTCATGGACAAATGGCTGCTCGAGCGCGATCTGCGCGAATTTACTGAACCCTGGGCCTTTTCCAGACTGAATATCGTCGAAAAAATTCTTCTCGGCCAGAGACTGCCAGAAATGGCAGAAACGATCGAACGGCACGTTAACGAAAAATTCGATCTGCTGCCCGATGATCGTGAAAGATTCAACAGTCTCTTCAAGACCGCTCTGCAGGGAAATGCCCTCGAAACCGGCGACAAACTCGGTCTCGAAAGCGGTAAAAAAATGTACAGCGACAAACTCGAAGAGGCCCGCCGTAATGAATTGGGTGATATGCCCGTGCCAGAACCGGCGCCGATGGATTTCGGCAAAGGCATTATGCCGTCGGGAAGAGTCGCAAAGCCTATGGCTGCACCGGCTCCACCACCGCCGCCTTCTATGATTGCCAGGGAAGCCAAAGTGGCTTTTCAGAGCAAGGCAGACTTTTCTGAAAGCGAAGAGATGGCTGACGCTGCGCCGAGTTTCGACGATGATGCTTTCGATGTCGAAAGCGACTCCGAAATGCGCGAGCCGGTGCGTCAGTTGTTCCGGCAGGTTGACAAGACTGAAGAATGGGTCGAAAACAATTACTATCAGTTGCCTATCGAACAGCAGATCGCTGATCTGATTCAGGTCAATGCTTTCTGGCGTGATTATGCAATGCATAAGCCAGGCCGTCCCTTCGTTTCTGGCAATTTTATCTTCGCGACCCGTAATTTTGCCGAAATGATGCTGGCTCTGGCGGTTCTAGATCTGCCATTTGCTTCTGAAAAGCATGGCAGCGAGTTTGCTGGCCCGCGCATGACGATCAAAGCAGGCAGCAACGCTGTCGTTTTCCTCGAAGAGATCGGAACAGCCAGCGAAACGGCAGATACTGCCAGTATTCTCACCGGCCAGAACTTCTTTGCGCAGAATGACCGCTACCGCTACGAGCGCAACGAGCGTTTCGACAAATTTGTCACCGATGAATTCCTTACCAGAGTGGTTTATGGCTGTCAGGTAGTGGTTACCAACCCGACTTCATCGCGGCGCAAGGTCGATGTGCTGATGCAGATACCTGAAGGAGCGCTGCCGGTGCTTAGAAGCCTGTATACCCGAAGTGTTCACATGCAGATCGAAGCCTATTCGACGCAGACGTTCGAGTATTTCTTCTATTTCCCGAAAGCCGGCAGCTGGAAGCATTACCCGGTTCATGTCTCTGAAAATGAGATAATGCTCGCTACCACGAAGCCGTTTGTTTTCAAGGTTGTCGAAGAGTTGACGAACTTTGACAGGAATTCCTGGCCGTGGCTGTCGCAGAACGGCACCGATGCGCAGGTGCTCGAATACCTCGAAAAGAACAATGTCGAAAGACTCGATCTGGTTCAGATAGCCTTCAGGCTCAAAGATCGCGACTTTTTCATCAAGGTTACCGATCTTTTGAAAAAACGTCATGTGTTCAACGATGTCGTCTGGTCTTATGGCCTGATGCACGGTTATCTGCCGACCATCAAGGACTATCTGCCTTACACTGCCCTTGCCGGTCAGGTGGGCAGCAGTTTTGTGAGTGACCTGCTCACGATTAACCCCGTGGCGCGGCATACTTACCAGCATCGTGAATACTGGCCGCTGGTTAATGCCCGCGTTTACCCGCTCGGCAAACGTCGCGAAATTCTCAATCAGCAGTTCGCGGCCCAGTATCATGCCCTGCTTGCCGATCTGAGATATCGCAGTCAGTTGAGCGATTATGATCTGATGGCTGTTGTCTACTACCTGCTGCTGCAGGACAGAATCGAAGAAGCGTCGACGTTCTTTGCAAAAATCAAAGATGCCGCTGTCGTAGAAACCATCCAGTACAAGTATATCAAAGCCTACCTGGCGTTCTCGCACCAGCAGGTCGATGAGGCGGTCGGCATCGCTGAACCGTTCAAAAACTACCCGGTACAGCGCTGGCAGGTTCTTTTTGCCGATGTTCTGGCGCAGGCGGCCGAAATCAAAGGTGGCCAGGCGCAGATCAGCGATGAAGAAGACCGGGATCAGCAGCAGCGCCTGCTCGCCGCTACCCAGCCTGATATCGAGCTGAGTGTCGAAAACCGGGTTGTGACACTGCGTCAGCGCAACCTCAAAGCGGTCAGAATCAGCTACTATCTGATGGATATCGAACTGCTGTTCTCGCGCAAACCTTTTGTGCAGGAAGTTTCTGGGCAGTTCTCGATTATCAGTCCGAATTACTCTGAAGAACTGCTTCTCGAAGGTAAACCAGAAGAGCTGAAGATCTCGCTGCCAGACAAATTCAGAGACCGCAATCTGATGATCGAGGTCACCGGCGCCGGTCTGACGAGAAACATCGCTTACTACCCGCACTCTCTTGCGGTCAGTATGCTCGAAGCCTATGGTCAGCTGCAGGTGCGCCACCAGCAGACGGGCAAACCGATTGTCAGTGCCTACGTCAAGGTCTATTCGCGCGACAATTCAGGCCAGGTAAGCTTCTATAAAGATGGTTATACCGATATGCGTGGCCGCTTCGACTACGCATCGCTCAGCACCAGCCAGCTCGACAACGTTGAAAAATTCTCAGTCCTGATCATGAGCGATGAGGCGGGTTCGCTGATTCGCGAAGCTTCACCGCCAAACCGCTGATGCAAAAGCAACCAGACTGATAGACCGGGTCGTCGAACCGGTTCAGATTTGTTTCTTTCTTTCTGCAGTAATCTTAAAATGCCGGGCTCTGAGGGAAAATTCTTTCAGAGCCCGGTTTTTTATTAATAAATTGGCCGCTTTTGTCGATAGGTGCTGAAAATTTGTTTGCAATATGGTTTTGTGGCGGTTTATCTTATAGCTGTTATGGTTACCAGATTTTAAAAAGGAACGGTGATTATGATCCCGGGCATGTTGAAAGCCAGCGACCTTGACGAACTTAAAGAAGTGATTGAGAGCGAAAAAGCACTGCTGATGATCGAGAGAGACGTCTATTGGCCCAAATGGGATTCCCCATGGTGGTACATGCTGCTTCTCGATGAGACTTCGCGGCTGGCAGAAATTCCCGTGCCGGTCTTCAAAGAACTGCTGACCTGCGCTGACCGGCAGTTTCTTAAAATTTTCCCGGTCAGAGAAGAAGACGTTGATGGCCCCGTGAATGGGCATACCGAAGTAATGTGCTTCTGCTTTTTCGGCGGCTTGATGAAGCTGGCTGCAAAGCTTGAATTCGATGTGTTCGCGCATGTTCCATGGGCAAAAGACTGGGTGAGCCGCTACCAGCTGCCAGATGGCGGCTACAACTGTGACGAAAGCGTCTATACCGGCAGCGGTAAAAGCTCGCTCGTTTCAACGACCGTCATGCTCGAAGGCATGATCGAGTATGCCCGTTTCAGCCAGCAGCCTGATATTTTCGCAACCAATATGCAGAAGGCCGTCAGCTATCTGCTTAAACACCAGCTGTTTCTGACCAGCAAAGGCCAGCCCGTAGAGGGCACTGACTGGGACAAAGTCATCTTCCCGCGCTTTTACGAATTTGATTTTACCCGCGGTCTTGAAGCGGTGTTTGATTTTCTGCTGCTGACCGGCAAAAAGGTCAGGGGCATTGCGATTGAAAAAGCTCGGGCTCTGCTCGATAAAAAGATTGCCGCGAAGCTCGATCATTCAGAAAAGCCATGGCTAAGCGAAGAAAAGACCGTTTCTTATTACATCGAAAAGCCTATTCTGTTTAAAGACATGGCTAACGTGCCACTGGTGATGAAGCTTCTTAACAGCAGTTCGCCGAACGAATTCGTGCCGGCAATGCTCGCCAGAGTGGCTAAAAAACACGAAGAAGTAAAAAGCCGCGGCCTGATCGTCGCCTGAAACTGACGGCCGACCCTTAATTTTCGCAATAAAAAAAGCTGCCCGTGGTGGGCAGCTTTTTTGTTGCGACTTAAAGGTTACTTATTGACCTGGAAAGTCTTGTCGCCTTTTTCGAAGAAATTGACGATCTGTCTGACAGCGGCGACGCCGGCATTGACGTTGGCTTCTTCAGTCTGAGCACCGCATTTTTTGGCGGTGCTATAATAGCGGTCAGCATATTCTTTTTCGAGTTCGGCAGCGCAGTCGGGCGCGACGTCAGATGAATAGCGGAAATCCTTGCGGCTGGCAAAAATCTTTTTGAGGCTTTCTTCGCAGATGACTTCTTTGCGGGCGGTGTTGATCAGCACAGCGCCTTTGGGCATGCGGTTCATCAGGTCGAAATTGATTAATTTTTTAGTGATTTCGGTGGCGGGGATATGCAGCGATACGATGTCACAGGCGCTGTAGAGGTTTTCGATCTTGTCGATAAATTTGACGCCTTCTTTTGCCATGGCTTCTTTGGTGACGGATCGGGAAAAAGCGTAGACTTCCATGTTGAAGCCGCAGGCGATTTTGGCGAGAGCACGGCTGACGGCGCCGAAAGCATGCAGGCCAAGTTTCTTGCCACTGAGTTCGTTGCCAGACTTGCCGTTGAACTTACAGCGTAAGGTATAGATCATCAGGCCAATGGCCAGCTCGGCAACGGCATTCGAATTCTGACCGGGGGTGTTCATGGCGACGATTTTGCGGGCGGTTGCGGCGGCCAGGTCGATATTGTCGTAACCGGCACCGGCTCTGACGATTATCTGCAGCTTTTCGGCGGCGTCGATGATTTCTTTTGAGGCGAGGTCGCTGCGGATGATCAGAGCGTCGGCGTCTTTGACCGCGGCTTTGAACTGTGCGACTTCGGTATACTTTTCGAGCAGTTCCATTTTATATTCAGCTTTGTCCTTGATGACTTCTTTCATCAGGTTGACAGCTTCGGGGGCAAAAGGTTTATCGGTAGCCACGAGAATTTTCTTCGTCATTGTTCTTTCCTTTGCGTTTTTTGTTAATATCCCCGCTTGCGCGGGGATATGGTTAGTGCCTGTTAGAGAGAGGCTGCCGGGTCAGGAGTTTTCTTTATCGAACTTTCTGATGAAATCGGCGAGTTTCTGGCAGCCTTCAATGGGCATGGCGTTGTAGATAGAGGCTCGCATACCGCCGATGCTGCGGTGGCCCTTGAGGGTTACCAGGCCTTCTGCTGAAGCCTGCTTGAGGAACTTTTCGTTGAGTTCTTCTTTGTCGGTGAAGAACGGGATATTCATCAGCGAGCGGTCGGCTGCGTCTTTTACATGGGCTTTGAACAGCTTTGAGCTGTCGATAGCATCATAAACGATCGCGGCTTTTTTGTGGTTGAGGGCTTCAAAATGTTCAACGCCGCCGAGTTCGAGCATGTGATCGAACACCAGTTTGGCGATATAGATGCCGTAGGTTGGGGGGGTATTGAACATCGAACCATTGTCGGCATGGGTTTTATAGTCGAGCATGGTCGGCAGGTTCGGCACGAGACCGATCAGGTCTTCGCGAACGATGACGATGACAACGCCGGCCGGCCCGATATTTTTCTGAGCACCGGCATAGATGAGGCCGTAATCAGCGACGTTGCACTTTTCGCTCATGATGTTCGAAGACATGTCGGCGACGATCGGAATGCTGACTTTGGGCGGAACCATGTTCTTGGTGCCGAAAATGGTGTTGTTCGGGGTGATGTGCAGGTAGTCGGCATCTTTTCTGACTTTGGCTGCATCGTATTTTGGGAAATATCTGTGATTGTCAGCTTTTGAAGAGGCAACGATGTTGACATCGACGCCATACTTCTGGGCTTCTTTGATGGCTTTGCCTGACCATTCGCCAGAATCGACATAATCAGCCTTTTTTGTCTTGGCCAGATTCATCGGGATCATGAGAAACTGCAGAGAGGCTCCGCCCTGCAGAAAAAGCACTTTGTAGTTGGCGGGAATATTCATCAGCTTGCGAAGACCGGCTTCGGCGTCGTCGATGATTTTCTGATAGGTTGAAGAGCGGTGACTGAGTTCCATTACGCTCATGCCGCAGCCTTTGTAATCGAGCATTTCAGCTGCTGCCTGCTGCAGAACCTTTTCTGGAAGCACGGCCGGACCGGCGGAAAAATTGTAAACTCTGTGTGCCATAACTATCTCCTTTAAATTATGCTCCTGGCAGGTGCAAAATTCCTTTCCTTGTCGAAGCATTTTTACTCTCTATAGCACCGACGGGCGGGCAAGTCAACCCATTAAACCGCCTGTCCGGTAAAGGCATCATCTGATGCATGCAGAATCGGTATTTTGGCAAAGGCGACGGAACTGGTTGCCAGTTCAAAGCTTTTCAAGCAGGGGTTTGCTCGACCGGTTATTTTTTCGATAGAAGTGTCAGCATTCCAGTGCCTTGATAATTTGACACTCTGGCCCGTTTAAATCCTGAAAAGTCAAGAAGTTGATAAATTCTGAATTCCCTCCGTTCTTCAAGAGTTTCAGCAAGCTCGTCGCGGCGCTTCAAGATTTCTCGTAAATCCTTAAAATTGTACGTATTTTGCAGGACATGTTTTTGTTACAAAATCTGATATGATCTCTCCGGAGTTTGTGAATTCTTTAACGGGGGCACGGCTGCAGAGCCGCGAAAGAACAGCATGATCGAACTGAACAAACGCCAGGTTTTCATTCTTGTCTGCTTCATCACCATAATGATGATTCTTCTCGTCGATGCGGCCCGGCCGCTTTAATTGATCGTTAGTTTTACGTAGTTTGCACTTTCTGGTTAAAAGCCGCTTTTCTGGAGGAACCAATGGCCATCGTCGGTTACAGATTTTCCCGATTCACTGTCGCTGCAGTCTTTTTACTGCTGTCGGTAATTGCTTTGATTACCGGTTGTCGCATTTTCTCTGACGACGATGACGAGCTTTATTATCCGCAGATAACTGCTAAATCCATGTCTGGCCGCGTCCTGGTTCCTGCCGCCCCGGCTTCATTGCGGCCGGCAAAAGGCGCCGCACTGCGCCCTGCCGATCTGGCCGGCTATGTGGGTATTGCCAACGCCGAAGTCTGGATCGAAGACCTGGCCGACAACCCGAAATATCACACCCGCACCAACGCCAGCGGCGTTTATGTGATCAATGATGTTCCGCCCGGCCCGCACCGAATTGTCACCAGGCTTGAAAATGGCGACACAACCGTCATGAAGAACCGTTCGGCCGCGATCGAAGTTGCTGACACGCCCGGCCTGGTTCCGGTGCCCGATATGCCTCTGCTGGTCGCAAAAAATGTCGTAACCGGCCAGTTGCGTGACGCCGACGGCAATTTCCTGCCCGAGAATACGATTCTCACCCTCTGGGGCGAGCCCTTCAAAGTTGGCAAAAACGGCACTTTATACCAGCCCGCCGCTGCCCGAAGATTTCAACTCTGCCGAAATTCAGGTGCAGCTGCCCAACGGAAACGGCGCAACAA
Organism: Candidatus Rifleibacteriota bacterium; assembly: GCA_029560455.1. The sequence continues at coordinate 3,739 of JAKQKW010000356.1, read as the reverse complement.
CCTTTTCTGCGCCTTTCGTTTCTGATATCGTTCCGGTTTTTGTCGACCTCAAGGTCGGCGGCAGCCAGGAAACCGGCAACCACGCCCCATCTGTCATTCTGCAGGCCTCTCAGGACGGCGGAATAGTGAATAAGGTTGTGCCGGGTTCTTCTGTGGTTCTGACCGCCGTCGGATCAGATCTCGATGAGAGTGATCGTACAATGCTCTCAACAACCTGGGAAGTCACCGCCGGGACTCTTGACAACGGTTCATCTGATTTCGAAAAAACCTGGAAAGCGCCTGATTATCAAACTCTTGCCACAATCACCGTCGAGGTGAAAGACCCGAAGGGTGCAGTCGGCGTTGCCCGACTGCCGATTCTTGTCGGTATCGACAATCCATCGCAGTATGACGGTGCCAGGCCTTCTGTTACTCTTGGCTGCGAAGTTACGCAGGTCGCTGATTCGGCCGCCTTTGTCGTCAGCATTGCTTTTGACGAAATGGTAAGTGATTTTGCGCTTGAAGATATTTCGCTCACGAATTGCACCGCTGACAATTTCAGCACAGTTACTGCCGGTCGGGCTTATTCTGTCAGGGTTAAGCCTCAGGCTGCCGGTGCGGTGACAATTGCAGTCGGCGAAAATGTTGCCCGTGACGTCGCCGGTAACGGCAACCGTGCCTCAAATGTTGTGACCGTAACGAACAATATCGCTCCGGTGTTGAGCTCTGAAAAAGCTCTGACAGCCTTTTCATTCAGCAATAAGGGTGTTGTCGGAACTATTGACGAAACCAATAAGACTGTTGCAGTAACCGTGCCGTTCGGCACTGATGTAAGTGCTCTGATAGCCAACTTTAGCGTTTCGGCCAACGCCACGGCTAAGATTGGTTCTGTTGCCCAGGTAAGCGGCATCAATATCCACGACTTCAGTTCGCCGGTAGTTTATAAAGTCATCGCCGAAGACGGTTCGAGTGCAAATTATACTGTTACCGTAACCGTCACCGGGCCAGTTCTTGTCAGCGCGCTCGACCTCAGTTCACTTGTCACTGCTCCGGTTAAGGGTGCTGTGCCGGTAACCACAGCTATCAACCAGGCGCAATATACCAGTGGTGCAATCAGCTGGTTTGAGGCCGATGGCACAACTGCCGTAACCGGTAATTTTGCGGCAGCGAAGGTTTATGTGGCTAAGCTCGCGCTGACTGCCAAAGCCGGTTACACACTGACCGGTGTGGCTGCGAATTCGTTCAATTATACCGGTGCGACTTCGGTTGCCAACGCTGCTAATTCGGGTGCGGTGACGATCACTTTTGCGGCCACGGCCGATGCGGTTGTCGATTCTCTTAACCTGAGTTCACTGGTAACAGCTCCAGTTAAGGGTGCTGCGCCGGTAACCACGGCTATTAATCAGGCGCAATATACCAGCGGTGCTATCAGCTGGTTTGAGGCCGATGGGACAACTGCCGTAACCGGTAATTTCGCGGCTGCGAAGGTTTATGTGGCTAAACTCGCGCTGACTGCCAAAGCCGGTTATACACTGACCGGTGTGGCTGCGAATTCGTTCACTTATACCGGTGCGACTTCGGTTGCCAACGCTGCTAATTCGGGCGCGGTGACGATCACTTTCGCAGCTACGGCTAATTCGGTTGTCGACGCTCTCAACCTGAGTTCACTGGTAACAGCCCCGGTTAAGGGTGCTGCGCCGGTAACCACTGCTATCAACCAGGCGCAATATACCAGCGGTGCTATCAGCTGGTTTGAGGCTGACGGCACAACTGCCGTGACGGGCAATTTCGCGGCGGCGAAGGTTTATGTGGCTAAGCTTACGCTTTCTGCCAAAGCCGGTTATACGCTGACCGGTGTGGCTGCGAATTCGTTCACTTATACCGGCGCGACTTCGGTTGCCAACGCCGCTAATTCGGGTGCGATTACAATTACTTTCGCGGCCACGGCCGATGCAGTTGTCGATGCTCTCAACCTGAGTTCACTTGTTACGGCCCCGGTTAAGGGTGCAACTCCGGTAACGACTGCGATAGATCAGACGCAATATACCAGCGGTGCAATCAGCTGGTTTGAGGCCGATGGCACAACTGCCGTAACCGGTAATTTTGCGGCAGCGAAGGTTTATGTGGCTAAGCTTACGCTTGCTGCCAAAGCCGGTTACACACTGACCGGTGTGTCTGTGAATTCGTTCACTTATACCGGCGCGACTTCGGTTGCCAACGCCGCTAATTCAGGCGCGGTCACGATCACTTTCTCGGCCACGGCCTTTGAACCGGTAACGGCGATTGGGGCGATTGCGGGTATTCCGATCAGCGGTCAGACATTGACTGCCGGGGCATTGACTCCGGCTGGTGCGACCGCAGATTACAAATGGCAGGTCAGTGCTGATGGTTCGACCGGCTGGACAGATATTGCTGGCGCAACCGGCAATACTTATGTCGTCGACCTGGCAAAAACTGCAATTGGTCAATACGTGCGCGTCGTTGCGACCGGCAATGGCACCTATGGTGCTACGGTGAACAGTGCTGCAGTAAAAATTGTGACTTCGGTCACTGCTATCGGGGCCGTGTCAGGGGTGCCGATGGGCGGGCAGACATTGACTGCCGGGGCGCTGACGCCGGCTGGTGCGACTGCTGATTACAAATGGCAGGTCAGCAATGATGGTTCGAACGGCTGGGCCGACGTTGACGGTGCGACTGCGAATACTTATGTTGTCGACCTGGCGAAAACTGCGGTCGGAAAGTATGTGCGCGCTGTCGCGGCCGGTAACGGTAACTTTGGTGGCGTGGTCAACAGTGCGGCCGAAAAGATTCAGGGAATGCCGACGATGGTAAGTGTTCCGGCCGGAACCTTTCAGCGTGACGCAACCCCTGCCAACACATCGTTTGTTTCGGCCTTCAGCATGAGCGCCCATGAGATAACCCGGGCGCAGTTCGCCAGGTTTATGGGCACTGACCCGAGCAATACCTCTTATTCAAATGGCAATGCCGACCCGGTGCAGATGACCAACTGGTATCACGCGATCGCGTTCTGTAACAAGCTCAGTCTTGCCGAAGGCCTGACGCCGGTCTATGCTGTCAGTGGCGTTGATTTTGCGGCGCTGACCTACGGGGCAATACCGACCACCACAGATGCCACCTGGGATGCGGCGACCTGCAACTGGTCGGCGAACGGTTACCGTCTGCCGACCGAAATGGAATGGATGTGGGCGGCGATGGGCGCCGATCAGGATAGCCAGCCCGGTGCGATGGTCAGCGGCGTCAATGTGACCGGCTACGCAAAAACCTTCGCCGGCAGCAACGGCAGCAATTCTCTCGATGCCTATGCCTGGTATTCGACGAATTCAAGCAGCAAAACACATCCGGCCGGCGCTAAATCGGCGAATGAACTCGGTCTGTATGACATGAGCGGCAACGTCTATGAATGGTGCTGGGACTGGTATAACACTTACCCAGCCGGTTCCAGTTCTGACTATAGTGGTGCAGGCAGTGGCTCGTACCGTGTGTTACGCGGCGGTAGTTTCGGCAGTTCTGCTGACTACGCTACCGTAGCCGGCCGTAGCGGCGCCTACCCGTATAGCCTGAACTTCTACATCGGGTTTCGCGTGGTTCGGCCCTGAGGTTCTGCAAGTTCATTCATCCATTCCCGGCTTCGGCCTCAGGCCGAACCGGGGCGGCAGGCGCGAGGGGAGCGGGTTGCGTGAAGGCGTCAAGCCGTAACGCTTCCCGCTCACAGCGCGACTGCCGCCGAGCACAAAGCCTC
>JAKQKW010000354.1 GCA_029560455.1 Candidatus Rifleibacteriota bacterium | reverse complement strand
CTTTGCAGTCTCCGCCGGAGCCGCTTTGGCAGCAGTTGCGACTTTTGCCGGCTCAGGTGCAACGGAATCGGTAGCTGACGGTTCCTCGCCCGAAATGACTCTGGCGGTCGGTTCTGGCTTGTCTGCATGCCTGATTGCCGAAGCTGCATGCCTTAGTTCAGGAACTTCGTCATTTTTTAACGGTCTCTGCGGCGCGATTTTAGGCGGTTGCTGCGCCGGTGCCGGGCTGTAGGTCTTTATGCCTGATGCCGTTTCTTTTCTGAAGCTGATCAGATCAGCCAGATCTTCGCAGAAATCTTCGAGTTCCTCGAGTTTTTCATTCGAAAAATTCAGTTTCGAAACTTTTTGCGAATTGCCGACCGGAACAAAGGTCAGCTGCACGCCCACCGGCCGCTGAAAATACTCGATCTCATGTATATCTTTTCTGGCAAGCATGGCAATCAGAGGTTCCTTGCCGGTTTCGCAGGTGTGAAAAACTATCGAGTGGCTCGTAAGAATCAGCCAGACCTGTCCACTTGCAGCTGTTTTGTTGCCAAAAGGCGAAAGAGCCTTCAATACCGTTTCTTCCGGTGCAAGGTAGATGCTTATGTCCTGGCGGATATCTTCAGGCAGGCTGGCCGGGGCGTTCATCGATCATTCCTCCTGATCGTCATTTCCGTCGTCGTCTTCTTCATCACGGTTAAGCATGGTATCTGCCTGAAAAAGAAGGTTCTGTACGAAGGCGCCGAAATCTTCAGGAGCGAATGCGTCAAAGGGCAGCCGGGTCTGAATGATCAGCAGATCCCTCATTTCCTGCTCTTCATCTTCATCGTCTTCAAAAATCAGGTCTTCCCCCTCATCAGCAAAGGCAACTTCTTCGTCATTCTCGTCTTTCGGCGGTTTTGCCGGGTATTTTACGGCGCTGAAATTGGCATTGATGAGCTCGGCATTCATTTCGAGAATCGCAAGCAGCTCTTCACGACTGTTGTCAGTGATATCCTTCAGATGCAGACCGACCGAAACGGTTCTTACATTGAGGGTCTCTTCGTTCTCTTCGATGCCAAGATAGCCGCTGATCGAGTCTTCGATCAGAAAGGTCCAGAGAACCCCGATTTCATTATCGTCGAGAAGCACACATTCATAGCTCGAGCACTCTTCCGCCATGACTTCTTCAATTCTTACGGCAAAATCTGCAGGTTCCATAGTTTTCCTTTCACGGGCAGGTGGTTGCAATATATCACTCTTTTGTCAGTACATAAACCCGCCAGTTTTTTTTGCTTTTGGTGACTGACGGGTCAGGTATGCTATAATCGCCATCAATTTCATGCAGAAAGGTACGATTTTGTCTGAATCAGCCGCAGTATCAATGAACAATTCATCAGACACAGCTGTCTGGCAGAACAGATTCTTCTGGCTGACCGGCCTGCTTATCGCTTTTCGCCTGTTTTTGTCGCTGTATCTCGACCTGACTCCCGATGAAAGCTACTACTGGGAACTGTCGCGCCGCCTCGACTGGTCGTATTTCGATCACCCGCCGCTGGTGGCCTGGCTGATCGCTCTTTTTCGTCTGCTGCCAGGGGAAAGCCCCCTCGAAGTTCGTCTTATTTCGATACTTGGTTCAGCCTTCGTTGGCTGGTGCCTGTTCGCTGTCGGAAGAGACTGCCTGAAAAATGCCGCCGCCGGTTTTGTCGCCGCGCTGGTGGTTAACTTCACGCCGGCCGGGGCTGCTCTCGGTTTCGTCACTACGCCTGATACTCCCCTCGCAATCGCCTGGGCTGCCGGCATGCTGGCTTTCTGCCGTGCCATTAACGATGAAAAACCGGTCTGGTGGGTGCTGACCGGGGTGGCGCTAGGCCTGGGGGCGCTTGGCAAATATAACATGATCATGTTTGTGCCCGGTGTCGCAATTACCATTCTCGGATTCAGCCGCTATCGCCATCTCGTCGTAACCAGACGCTACTGGTTCATGGTTTTGCTGGCAGCCGCCGGCACCCTGCCAATCATTTACTGGAACCTCAACCATGATTGGATCTCTTTCAAATTTCAGTTCGATCACGGTTTGAGCGCCAACACCCGTTCTCTTGGCCGTAATGTCGGCGAATATCTCGGCGGCCAGCTTGGCACCGTCGGCCTGACGCTTTTTCCGGTTATCTGGTGGATCGTCTGCCAGCAGGCCTTTCAGGCATACCGCCGCAATGATGAAGTGCGCTTTTTTCTCGCCTGGCTGGCATTGCCAAGCATGCTTTTTTTTACCTGGACCGGTCTCAAGTCTAAAGTCGAGGCCAACTGGCCACAGGTTGCTTACCTGAGCGCTTTTCTGCTGGTCGCTGAATGGTTGAGTGCCGGCATCGCCGCCGGTTCGTGGCGACGCTTCAAATGGGTTGCCGGGCCTTCGATGCTGCTGGCGGTAATAGCTCTCATACAGAGCATTACTTTGCTGCTGCCGCTGCCGGTCAGGTCTGATGTCACTGTGCGCATGCACGGCTGGAAACAGATGGGCGAATTTGTGCGCCGGGTTGATGCAGAAACCGGGCGAAAACGCCTGTTCGTCGTTCAGGGAACCACTCTGACAACGCTGGTTGGCTATTATGGCGGTATCGAACCGGAGCGTCTGATCGAGCTCTATGTCAACGGTAATTTCAGAGTCTGGTGGCGCGGAAAAACCCTGCCACCCGGCACTGATGTCGTTTTTGTCGATGCCGACCACCACCCGGAATCGGCTTTCTTTGGCGGGAAGTTCACAAAAACCGCTTCCGAATCTCTCGATATTTATTCATGCGGCCGCAAGATTCGTCGAATCAATATTACCCGCATGGATGGCCTGCTGCAGCCTCACGAATTCATACCATACAAGGTGTTTTAATTATGAAACCAGATACAATGCGAAAAATCGATGCGACAGTCGGGCCGGTTCTCTGTGCGGCTTTGAGTTTGCGTCGCTGGTTGATCGACCGGTTCATGCCTCGCAAAGGCGGCACCCTGAATGGCGTAAAAAAAATGCTGTTCGTCAAACCGGCCGAAATGGGCAGTACGATTCTGATGTATCCGATGCTGCGCCGGGCTCAGGAACTCTGGCCGGGCGTCGAGTTTCATTTTCTCGTTTTTGCCGAAAATACTGCCGCGGTTAATATGCTTGGTCTGGTGCCAGAAGCTAATATTCACACCATCAGAACGACTGATATGCAGACCTTTGTTAAAGATTCTCTCGCAGTTCTGTTCAAATTGCACTTCATGCGCTTTGATGTGGCCCTCGATCTTGAATTCTTTTCGCGGGCCTCGGCTATTCTTACCGAGCTTTCGGGAGCAGCAGCAACCTGCGGGTTCAACCGCTATACCATGGAAGGCATGTATAAGGGCAGCTTTTTTTCTCATCCGGTGCAATACAACTGCCACATTCACACTGCTCAGACTTTTCTCAGTATGATCGAAGCTCTTAATCAGCCATCAGGCCAGGTGCCTCTCGTTAAAGCCCCGGTTAAACCGCTTGAACAGCTCGAACTGGCGAAGCTCGTCACTTCGTCCGATGAAAAAGCGCAGGTGCGTCGACTGGTTTCTGAACATTGCCCGGCTGTGAACGAGCAGTCGCGACTGGTCATTCTCA
>JAKQKW010000041.1 GCA_029560455.1 Candidatus Rifleibacteriota bacterium | reverse complement strand
CTCAGCAGTATCGAAAATGGCGCGGCGCCGTTTTTCCGCATGGGCTGGACCGTCGATTACCCTGACCCCGACAGCTTTCTCTACACGCTCTTCCATTCATCGAACATCGGTGTCGGCTACAACTTTTCAGGCTTCAAAAATGCTGAAGTAGACGCACTGCTCGACAAGGCAAGATTCGAAACCGAGATGAGCCGCCGCGTCGAACTGTACCGCCAGGCCGAAAAGCTGATTGTCGAAGAGGCACCCTGGGTATTCATGTATTTTTACACGGTACATGTGCTTTACCAGCCTCAGGTAAAAGGCCTGACCCTGAGCGCCATGGGTGAATCACTGCTGCAGTACCGTCACATCTGGTTACAGCCATCCAAAGTCCCCGCTGCCAATTGATAACCTTGCCCTAGGCTTTTGCTTCGGGGGCTGGCAGCTTCTTTTCGAGCCAGATGAACAGCCAGACTACCAGGCAGCCGGCGATTACCGTACCGAGTGTCAGCATTTCGTTGCTGCCGAAGGCGGCTGGCATGATGTTTTCGAGATCGATGCGGCGCCCGGCTGCAAAATCGAAGGTTTTGAACGGCCAGATGGCGTAGAGGGAGCCAACCACCAGTCCGACCAGAAAGGCCATGGTGCTGTCGTGAAATCTGGCGAGCAGGTAATTGAGAAAGCGTGTGAAGACGAGCAGGCCGATGCCGGCACCGACGGCGAAACAGAGCAGCGGGACTATCTGGCGTTCGTTGATGCAGACGAGAATGTCAAAATATACCCCCATCAGCAGCAGCATGAAAGAACCGCTGATGCCCGGCAGAATCATGGCGCAGATTGCGATGATGCCGGCTACGAAAAAGAAGACCAGCGTGCCGCCGTCATATTTGAACTTCGTATCGGTTTTAGTGGTGATATCGGCGGTGCCGGAGGCTGTCGCCACGACAGTTTCCCCCTTGATCGCGGCTTTTTTGCGCGCCGCTTCGAGACGGTCTTCGCCGCTGTAAGCCATCGTCAGCCCGACAACCAGTGCCGTGGCAACCAGACCGGAAATGATGCTTCCGGCCGACAGACTGCGGATCATGCGGTAAGGTATCAGTGCCGAGGCCATAACCAGGCCGAAAAAGAAACCGTAGGTGGGGTCGTGGTGATTTTCGAGAAGATTCGTCATGATGCGCGCTGAAACGACTATGGCGATGCCGGCTCCGACTGCGAGCGAAGCGAGAAATACAAAGTCAATGCGGCGCAGTTCTTCTTTTATCGCCGTGATACCGTTACGGCAGGCGCTGAGGGTCTGCGGCCCGATACTGCTGAGGGCGCCGAGCAGTCGCGAGTAGATGCCGAGAACCAGAGCCATGGTGCCGCCACTGACGCCGGGAATAATATTGGCGATGCCGATGACGATGCCGCGCAGAACATTGGTGATAATTTCCATTTTTGCAGGAGCGTTCCTTTTCGGTTATTATTGAGGTGGCTGAGTGGATGATACACAACCGCAGGGAGCAATGCAAATGCAGGCGAAAAAGGGCTGGCTGCAGGAATTTCTCAAGCACGCCGCTTTGCTTGGGCTGTTTGTTTTTCTGCCGCTGCTGGTTGCCGGCGGGCTTGGTTATCATACCCTCTGGCTCGAAAGGGAGAGCCGGCTGCACCAGACTTCGGCCCAGCTCGAGGCTTCGCTTTCGCAGGTGCGCTGTGAAGCCGAGACTGAGGTTTTTCTCAAGAAGCTCGGGCGCGGTATCTGGCATCTTGTGAGTCGTTCAGGCTTTATCGCCGAAAAAATCACCGAAATTCACAGTTCTCTGGCCGCTTTTGTTCCTGTTGACTTTGATCTTTACGCCTTTGATGAGCGCGGCCAGCTGGTAACTCCGCCGCAGATTCCGCTGCGTTCAAGATTTCTCGGTGCGCGTCTCTGGGAAATGATCGGCCGTGACCCGATCGAGCAGAGCGAAAGGTTTCAGAAACTGCGTCGGCAGCTGAAAGCCTTTTTAGGCAATGAATTTCGCATGGCTCACTTTCTCGAAGGCCGCGACAGTGTGACCCAGATTGTTACCCGCCAGAAACCCGGGCTGATTTACTGGGTAAATGACCCGATACAGCCTGGCCGCGGCATGATACTGGTTTTCTGGGCTTTGCCGGATCTTAATTTCAGACTGCAGCACGTGCTGAGTAAGATGCGCAGCCGATTTTCACACGGGCTGATCGTTTCTGAATCCGGCGAGCTTCTGCAGCAGCCTGAAAATCTGTCTGAAGCCAGGCAGTTCGGAGAAGTCTCCGGGCGAATTGCGATTCTGGGTCAGAAAAACTACCTGAGCGATGCAGGGCTTATCTGGGGTGGCCGGCAGATCGATGACCTCTGGGTGATTGCCAGTCTGCCCGCCGGAATCGAGATTTTTGAGAAGTTGCAGCAATACCTGTTTACGTTCCTGTTCATTGCGGGTATTCTCGCGTTGGTTGCCTACCATCGCCATGCTTTCGACAACAGGCTTTTTCTGCCAATAAGACTCAAGCTGCTCGCATTGTTTCTTGTCGCGGTTATCAGCCCGGTCATGGGTTTTGCCTATCTTGGCTATCGCTATCTGTCTGACCGCGAGGCGACTTTGCTGGCAACGGTTACCAGCACCAGTCGTCGCCATATGGTCAGTTTCGACGAAACTTTTCGCAAGGCCGGAGAAGCATTTATCGATGAATTCAGGGAAATGGGCCACCTGGCCGGACAGCGCCACCAGCCGGCTTTTCGCAGGCAGCTGGAGCCCGGTATCAGGAGTAATGACCTGATTATTTACGAGCTGCGCAACGCCAGCAGCGCCGAGTTGCTTTTTTCGCTGCAGAATGAGCTGGTCTCTGAAGGTATGCGAGAGGTTTCTGACGCTTTTGCGCGCTTCTGTCTCGATGCCAGATTTGGTTCCAATCTTACCGATACGGTTGACCCGCTCCTTGAAACAGCCGTACGCAGCCCTGAGGCCGGCTTCTTTTTTCTTTTCAACCGGCCTGACGAGGTGCATCGTATGTTTTTTGGCCCGGTGCCGATGTTTATCTACTGGAATGTCGCCGTGCCGCAGAAAGACGGCCAGGGTATCTTTATTTACATTCTCCAGTCCGCTTCCAGGCTGATTAAGCGCCTGCTGCACAGCCGGCTGCAAGAATCACTGCGGGCCGACAGCCTGCAGCCATACACTCTTGCCGCTCTTGAAAACCGCAGTGGCAACTGGTTACCCGGCAGGGTGCGTGAAAACAGGCAGTTGCGGCATTTTGCCGATCGGCTGCTGTTCAGCGACAAACCAGAAGAAATACGGCAGGTGATTGGCGGCGAAGAATACCTGATTCTCGGGCAGCGCAGCATCTTTGCCCCTGGCTACAGCCTGTTTTCGTTCTATCCTTACCGGCTGATCACTGAAGAAATAATCAGATTGCGCCGGCAGATAGTCGCGGCAATCGTCGGGTTTCTGCTGCTGGCTTTCATGGCTGCCTGGATGCTGTCTGATATTTTTCTGCTGCCGGTTTCTCGGCTTGGTGACGGGGTTGCGGCAATCAAATCGCGTAACACCGATTTTCGTATCGTGCCGGTGCAGCACGATGAATTCGGTGATCTGGCAATCAGCTTCAATCACATGATTGCCGACCTGAAAGAGATGAAACTGGCCCAGGACGTTCAGGAATCACTGCTGCCGGCTTCGCCGCCGCAGCTTGCGGGCTACAGCCTCGCCTTCGCCAACCGTATGGCTTCGGCCGTCGGCGGTGATTATTTCGATGTTCTCGTTCCTGATGGCAATACCGCCTGGATCATTATCGGTGATGTAACCGGCCACGGCGTCAGTTCGGCCCTGGTAATGGCGATGGCCAAGGCGGTTGTCTACCAGGCTGTGCGCGAAAAACGCGATCTGATAAGTCTTTTCGTCGATCTTAACCGGGCCATTCATGCATATTTCAACGAGCCGCCGGTGCGCAAGATGATAACTCTTTTTGCTGCAATCATTGACCTGTCATCTGGAAAAGGGCAGTTCGCCAATGCCGGCCACAATTTTCCGGTTCTCGTCAGACCCGATGGTGAATGTATTGACCTTGAATCTGTTCATCTGCCGATCGGGGCGCTGAAAAACATTCGCCGCCTGGTTCCCCGCGAATTTACGATGCAGTCTGGCGATACGCTGGTATTTTACACCGATGGCCTTATCGAGGTAACCAACCAGGCACGAGAACAGTATGGCTATCGCCGCTTCAAAAAAATGCTTGCCGCCCGGGCAGGTTCAGAACCGAAAAAGCTGGCAGAAGACCTGCTGGCGGCCTATGAAAGCTGGCTTTCCGGCGGCGAGCCTGACGATGATGTCACTCTGGTGCTTCTGCAGCGGCAGGCAGGTGTCTGACGAGAATGAAGGTCAGGTCGTCGTCGAGTTCCTGCCGCTGATAATGCCTGAAAAAATCTTCGAGAAGCCGGTCGCGAACCGCTTCGACCCCGTCTGAAAGGCTGGCAGAGATGATCTTCTCAACTCTTTCAAGCCCGAATTCGCAGCCTGATGCGTCGGTGCCTTCGGTAATGCCGTCGGTATAAAGCATCAGCATCTCGCCAGGCGCGAGTTCGCCCTCGACCACTTCATAGGTGCTGCGCTTGAGCGATACCCCAAGTGGCAGCGAAGCATGCTCGATCTGGCGGATTCTTCCATCGGGGCTGCAAAGCAGTGGAAACGGGTGCCCGGCATTGGCCGTATAAAAGCGGCCGTTACGACTGTCGAGAATTATGGCGCAGAAGGTCATCAGCTTTCGGCGCTGCAACAGCTCGAAAATCATACTGCTGAGGCTCTGCAGAATAGTTTTCAGGTCGGTGTCATGCGTGGCAAACCTGAAAACAGCGGCCTTGACCATGGCCGTCAGAATCGATGAGCTTACCCCGTGCCCGGTCACATCGCCGAGAACTATCAGATAACGCCGGTCAGGGAGTTCGAACATATCGGCATAGTCGCCGCCAACGTCTGCAGCCATGCGGTTGTAAATGAGGCTTTCGAACCCTTCTATCTTAGGGCATTCAGACGAAATGAGACATTGCTGCACCGCCCCCGCGAGGAGCATTTCCTTGATTTCAACCATCATCTGATTGAAAGTCTGCCCGAGTTCGCCCAGCTCATCCTGATTTTCAATCATGAGCCTGAAGTCTGTATCGCGTCGACGCAGGGCCTGCAGACCCAGGTCGATTTCGGCAATTGGCTGCAGAAAAGTCTTTGATAACAGCAGACCGGTTAGAACCGCTATGATAAGAATAAAGGCCACGCCAGAATAAATCTGTGATCTGAGGTTTTCGATGCTCACGTCGATTTCGGCAAGCGGAAACAGGCATGCCAGATAAAAACGGTGCAGCTTGACGCCAGGCAGGCAGGTGGCAAGATATTCGCCGCCCTGAAAATTGATGACAGCCTCTTCAACTCTGGCGCTTCGCATTGACACCCTGAAAAGGTTCTTCAGCTTGTCTTCAGCTGTCGGCTCGACACCAAACCAGAGGTTCTCGGCCGGCATGAACGCCGCCAGTTTCAATGCTGTGCTGTCGAGGCTGTAGCGCTTTTTGAGCGTCTCGTGCATATATCTGACGATATTGTTCTGGGCGGTGGTGTTACCGCCGATATAGGCTACCGGGCTATCGGGCGCATCGTAATAATTCCAGTACCAGTAGAGTCGTGAGCCTTCGAAGTCCATGGGCAGCAAACGCCCTGGCTGCTCGAAAAAATTTGAAAAGCCAAGAATCGGGTTTTCAAGCAGGTTTACCAGAACCAGATCTGACTGGCGCAACTTGACTCCGGCCTGCTGCAGACGCTGCGGCATGACCTTTTCGAGACTGATGAGCGACATGGTGCGCCCCATGGCCTTGATGCGGTCATTGGCTTCACCAATCGAGCTTGAATAAAGCTGATTCTGGTGAATATCACGCATGTCGAACCAGTTGAAAAAATTGTCTTCTCCAGGTTTTGAGCCATTGTAAAGTCTGACAGCGTTGTTCAGTTCATCATAACCCTTATTGAGACTGCTTTTCCAGCCAGTGTTGCGATAAAAAGCCTCAAAGGCCGCATGAATCTGCCGCTCTTTTTTAACAAAACCGGAATCTATTTCGAGCAGCAGATCGAGAATTCCTCTGCGGGCTTCGTTTTCGAGAACGGTTCGGCGGTCCTGAAGTCCGTTGTAACCAAGCATGAAAAGTCCGAGTATCGGAAGATACACGGCAAACAGGAAAATACCGACAAGCTTGATGCGAATCGACATCCAGACTGTTTTTTGTGAGAAAAAAGAGCGGTAAAGGTGTGTGAGCCCGATACCGGTGCATAAGATGGCGGCGAAAATCGTCAGCAGGCGAAGCAGCAGAAATATTGACGGAGAGAATGGCTGCCCGATGAGAACGGGTGCTGCGCCGCCGGAAAACTTTTTCCAGAGGTAGTTTGCGTGAAAAAAGACGCCCTGCTCGTCACTGTCGGTGCGGGTAAACAATTCTGCAACCGGGAATACGGACTTTTCACCTGCCGGGTTATCCGTGGCCGGGCTCAATAACACCGGAGTTTCGTGAGAATTCAGTCTGTTGGCCATGTCTGAAAATACGGCCCTGGAGTCTGAAGAAAGCTCAACAAAAGCAATAACTCCGAATTTGGCGCTTTCCATGCGGCGATGATATAAAAGCCCGGCTATTCCGAAGTTGTCAGTTGGCAGACAGCGGTCATTTTCTTTTTCGGCGGTGGTTATGCGGAATTCCTTGCCGAGAATATGGGCAATTTCGGGTCGGCGACCATGGCGGTTTATACCTGGCTCCTTATGCAGAGCTCTCCAGAGATATTGCATCGGTGCCTTTGATTTTTCGGGTGCCAGGCCAATGTCGACAAGTTCTCCGGTGCTGTCGAAGACAAACAGATGAAAATCCTGACCGACACCGGCAGCTGTCTGCTTATAACAGTTTTGCAATTTCTGCAGGCTGTCGGCCCGGGCGGTAGAGACTTCATGGGTGAGATGCTCGAGCAGAGGCAGCATCGTTTCAGCCATTTTCTGAAACCGCGGGGTAAAGAAGGCTCCGGCATCCAGGCTGGCAAAAAGATCGCGGGCCCGCGCCTCGATCTGAGCTGCGGCAGTGCGGTGCGCCATTTCCTTCTGCCCTTCGATTATATGCAGAATCAGCAGCAATGAGCAGAGCATGGGTATTATGACCAGCAGGGCACCGGCAAACACAAAACGTATTAAATCTGGTCTGTGCTTTTTCAAGCTGGTCTCCATGGTGGATCAATAAAAAAAGCCGGGCCACGGCATGTTGTTTTCAGGCTGTGGCCACGGCTTTGTTATTATCGGTTACTTTTTCGAAGCGGTTTTTTTCTTTTCTTCGGTAGCAGTCTTGGTTTCAGCTGCCGGGGCGTTGTCGTTGAGCATACCCAGCGACTTTTTAACCTTCATGACGACTTCGGCGAAGATATCAGGGTTTTCGCGCAGGAAAAGCTTGGCATTTTCGCGACCCTGGCCAATGCGGGTGTCGCCGTATGAATACCAGGCGCCGGATTTCTGGATAATGTTGGCAGTTTCGGCGATTTCGAGCACTTCGCCTTCGGTCGAAATGCCCTGGCCGAACATCATATCGAATTTGGCCTTTTTGAAAGGCGGAGCTACTTTGTTTTTGACAACCTTCACTTCAGTAGTATAGCCGGTTGGTTCATCGCCTTCCTTGATCTGCTCTTTGCGTCTGATGTCAAGGCGCACTGAAGAGAAGAATTTGAGGGCGCGGCCACCGGGGGTGGTTTCGGGGTTGCCGAACATGACGCCGATCTTTTCGCGGATCTGGTTGATGAAAATGCAGACGCAGCGTGATTTGCTGACCACCGGGGTCAGTTTGCGCATCGCCTGTGACATCAGGCGGGCCTGCATGCCGACAGTGGCATCGCCCATGTCGCCGTCGATTTCGGCTTTGCTCGTAAGAGCGGCAACCGAGTCGACGATGATGATGTCGATGGCATTGCTTCTGACAAGCATTTCGGTGATTTCGAGGGCTTCTTCACCGCTGCTGGGCTGTGCGATAAGCAGATTTTCGGTGTCAACGCCGAGCTTTTTTGCATAGTTGGGGTCGAGGGCGTGTTCTACATCGATGAAAGCGGCGGTGCCGCCGGCCTTCTGGGCCTGGGCGACCGAATGCAGAGCAACTGTCGTCTTACCCGAAGATTCGGGCCCGAAGATCTCGACGATACGGCCGCGGGGCATGCCGCCAACGCCAAGAGCGTAGTCGAGCGACAGCGAGCCGGTCGGGATCGATTCGACCTGCAGGTGTCTCGAACTGCCAAGGCGCATTACTGCGCCTTTGCCAAACTGCTTTTCAATGCCGGAAATTGCAGTTTCGAGTGATTTCATGCGGTCGGTATTCGTGTTTATCATCTGTTTGGTTTCAGCCACTTTTTGAGTGCCTCCTGATTTTGTATGTCTCAGAATAACATAACGTCCTTACCTAAAGCAAAAAACTGACTGCCGGCAAAGCCTTTTCAACAGCGGAACTTGACAAAATCCGCAAAAAAGCCGAAGATGCTGTCGCAAAATTAAATATAAATATTTATTGGTCCAATGAATTGATAATACGGATTTAATAATTGCGAGGCGAGAAGACGGGATTGCTTTTTCGGAAGCTTGTTTTGCACAGGATGTGCTTATGCAGAACCGCGCAGGATAGAGCGGTTCTGTTGAGCGAAAACTTTATAAAAACATTGCTTGGCTGTAGCACCCGGCATCATCTATCCTGATGCTGCCGAGTATCGCTGACCTCCTGTCAGCAAAAAAGCAACCCGGCTGATAGGCCGAAGCTGCAGAATTGAACCCAAATCTGCTTCTTTAATCAAAAACTTGCAGGGAGAAGCTGATGCTGACTGAACAACTGGCGAAAGTTACCGGGAAACCGGTGAAAATTCTCGGCATGATGAGCGGAACCAGCGGCGACGGCATCGACGGCTGCCTTGTCGAATTCAATGCCGCCGGTGCAGCCGAACTTCTCTGGCTGAAAAGCTATGATTATTCGCCGGCACAGTTTGCCCGAATTCAGAAATTGATGCGCGAAGGCGATGCGGTAAGCATTACCCTGGGCGCTTCGTATATTGCCGAACTGCATGCGCTGGCCTGCCGGCAGTTCTTTACCGGCGAAGATCGCCTGCCCGACTATATTGCGGCGCATGGCCAGACAGTCTGGCATCAACCGACCCCCATCATCTGGGATGACCTGCCTTTGACAGGCACTTTACAGTTGATGAACGGAGCACTTCTTGCCGCCAGAACTGCTTTTCCGGTAATCTGTAATTTTCGTGCCGCCGACATGGCTGCTGGTGGCCAGGGCGCACCATTAGTTCCATTTGCCGACCTTTTTTTGTTCGGTCATAATGCCGTTCGCGATCGTGTAATTGTCAACATTGGCGGTATGGCGAACCTGACCGCGATCAGCAGTGCATCAGAAAACCCGCAGGTTGTTTGTGCATTTGACACTGGCCCGGGTAACGTTCTGATGGATCTGTTCATGCAGCATTCAGGTCTTGGTCGTTTCGATGCTGACGGCCGGCTTGCCGCCGGCGGCAGAACGCTGCGGCCGCTGCTCGAAGAATTTCTTGCCGACCCTTATTTCAAGCTGCCGCCACCTAAATCTACCGGCCGTGAATATTTCAATCAGCAGCGTCTCGAACGGTTGATCGAACGGGCCGGATCGGCAACTGCCGCCGATCTGATGTCTACACTGCTTGATATTACCGTCGAATCTGTTGCTGCGGCGATCAGACGGCCGGCATACCCGCTTTCACAGCCGGCAGAGGTTCTGATCGCGGGTGGCGGGGCGCGCAATTCTGAGTTGATGCGTCGTCTTGCTCTGAGCCTCGATGGCGTCGCAGAGGTGACGACCACTGAACGGCTGGGCGTGCCGGTCATGGCGCGTGAGGCCATGGCGTTTGCAATTCTCGGTTATGCTTTTCTGCAGGGTCGGCCGGCGAACGTAATTAAAGCCACCGGTGCGGCGCGCCCGGCAGTTCTTGGCGAATTTCACCCGGTGCCGTTTATCTGGTGAAGTCGATCTGAATGATTCGATAATCGATGCCGGTGTTGTCGGCCAGGCTGATGTCGTCAGGAACCTTGATCAGCAGATGTTTTTCTTCTTTGGCAAGAATGCGGGTATGTGGCAGTAGCGGTGCAAGAAAGCTTTTTTCACTGGTTGCCTGCTTTATGACAAATTTTATCCAGACCTGGCCAATTTCCAGGTTTGTCAGATTCTGGGCATAGACTTTCAGCTCTCTGATCCCGAGCTGTGGGGCGATTTCGAGCTTGATGATCTTGCCGACGGCGTTGTCGAGAATTTCGTTCCAGGTTTTTTTATGCGGCGAATCGACCGGAAAACGGTTGAGATACTGTTTATGCAGGTCGATCAATTCAGGGTAGAACTCGCGGCTCTGCATGACTATAGCTACCGGAATCAGCCATTCAGGAGATCGGGTGCGAAAGAACTCGGCTAATGCTCCGCTTATCGCGTCGTTTTCGCGCTCAGGAATCGGAGCCAGGCTGGTGAGAGCAGGCAGGCTGACCTGGGTTTCGGCGTCAGGAGCCAGAGGCAGCTCATGCTGTCCGGGTGGCTTGATTTTCATCGCCAGATTGACCCATTCGCGCAGGGTAACGGGTTGCACCGGGTCAACCATAAGAAATTCAAAATACCCCGGGTGATTGGTTCTGAAGCCACGACTGAGATACCCTTTCTGCCCTGGTGTCGGGAAAATATAACCCCGGTGGTGGGCATCCCATCTGGCTTCGAAAATGCGTGATGTCAGGCCTTCACTTGCATAGAACTGAGCTTTGAACATCAGTCTGATCGGGTGCCAGCTGGCATTGAGAATCAGGGGCATGAAGCGGCTCATTTCGGTCGGCATGAACCAGCGGGCGATACCGTTGGCAGTGTAGTTCATGTTGCGTGAATCGGGCTCGGCAAGAATGTAGACGTGTCTGGCCTGTGGTCTCGGGTCGGCACGGAATTCGGCGCCATAATCGTTGATGCGCGCAGGGGTATATTTTTCCGGGATCTTGAACTCAAATCCGTGAATTCTGACCTTGTAAGTATTGCCCACTTCTCCGGTGCTTACCAGATTGATTTCTTCGGGGGCGTTGAGAAAAAATTCAGCCGGGATCTTCAGGCTTTTTACATAATGTTCTCGGGCCAGCATTGGCAGAACGAGGCCAAAAAAGAACGGAAAAAACGAAACAACGGCCGCAATGATAACTTTCTGCAGCGGGGTAAAGGTAGTTTCCTCTTCAGGTTTCCAGGCCTTTTTACTTTTCTTTTCCGCTGGTTTTTCCGTCATATCCCGTCAGTTTCTTCCGGTTTTTCTTCCATGTCTTCGAGCAGGGCATCAACATTCTCTATAATCGGGCTGTCAGGAAATTTTTCCTTGATTTCCTGGTAAACTTTCATTGCCTCTTCGACGCGGTTCAAAGCCGTGAGAACTTCGCCCTGTGTGAAGAGAAAGCGGTCCTGCAGCTTGCCGCCGGCTTTGGCGACCGGATGATTCTGCAGCAGTTCGAGCGCTGCTTCCCAGCGGTCACAGTTGATGTTGCTGAGCACGTCGACATAGAATGAGAGAGCATCGAGATTGTCGAGATTGTCTGAGATCAGCTCGATCTCACGCTGGGCCGTTTCTGTCAGCGGGTTTTCGCTGAATTCAACGACAATGCGCTGATAAAGTTCGAGAGCGCTCTTGAAATCCTTGGTGAATTTTCTTGCTTCGGCAAGGTTGAACAGCACGTCAACATAGGCTCTGGTATCGATTTCGCCAGTGGCAGAAGAAATTGCCTGATTGTAATAGTCGAGGGCTTCGAGATACTGGCCGTTATGCAGAGCGTAAGCACCTTTGTTCATCAGAATGTTAAAATGCTCGCCATCGCTGAAACCCTGCTGTACCAGCGTTAACTGACCCTTCTGCAGCCGGTAAAGTTCGAGCCTGAAAAGGTCGGGGGGGCCATAATCGTGGTAGCCGATCAGATTTCTGGCGCACAATGCCGGATTGCCCTCATGCGTTGAGAAAAACAGTTCACGGCAGATTATCGGGTTGCCATCGACGTCAGGTGCCGGGAAAATACGCCGGAAAGCGTTAAGATCAGTATAAATGAATGGCATCACATCGATGCCGTCAGGGTGTCTGAGAATTGCGATAATCTCAGTCTGCCCGTCGCCGTCGAGATCGCTTTTTAAAAGGTTGGCAGGCAACAGACCTTCGAATGAATCGATAACCTGCCTGGCCCCACCGGCTTTCTGCAGCAACAGTCGCGTCGTTTCAACCTCGTCGGTCAGCCCCTCTTCAAGAATGACCTCGCCAACGCCTTCCAGGGTGAAGTGGAGCGTTCCGGTTTCTGATGCAACTGTCTGACTGTTCGCCGGCATCAGCGACAGAAGCACCATCGACAGGGCGACACACAACAGCTTTGCTTTCATCAGACAGCTTTCTCCGCATTGGCGTAGAAACGCTCAACCTGCATTTTCATTTTTTCGATCGCCTCGGCGGCAAGTTCTTCAATTGCGACAGCACGGCTGCAGCCTGAGGCGGGAACATGGCCGCCGCCGCCCATCGACACTGCCACATCTTTAACGTTGACGCCCCCGCGTGATCTGAATTCGCAGAACGACATGCCGTCATCGCGTTCAAAGATTACCACGCTGGCAAAGGTGTCGCTCATGCTCAAAAGCAGGTTGAAGATGCCACTGCCGTAAACATTACCGAAGCTGGCACCGATATTTTTCAGATCTGACTGCCTGACAACGAGGGTGGCAAGGCGGCGATCGCATTCAAGCCTGAAGTTGCTCAACCCAAACCCCTGTACTCGCAGATCGGCTTCGTTGCGCCCTGAATTCAGGGTGTTGAGGATCGGCGATGTGTCAAGGCCGGTCTTAAGCAGGCTGGCGGCAGCCAGGTGTGCGGTATGCCGCAGCCCCTCATTCTGGAAAAAGCGGGAGTCGGTTACCAGGCCGAGCATCAGGCTGAGAGCGACATCGGCGTCGATCGGCAGACCGGCCTGCTCGAGAAGTGCGGCAATGATTTCGCATGCGGCTGAAGCACCGGTATCGACGTAGTTCAGGTCGCCGAACATGGTATTCGAGGCATGATGATCGATATTGATCAGACAGGTTTTTTTGGGGTCGCGGTTAAAGGTAAAACCGGTGCGGTCGGCGTCACCCGAATCAAGAATCATTATCAGGTCGTGGTCTGAATTGATCTGCGGCTCACGCAGCAGTCTGACTTCGGGCCAGACAAAGGCGAACTTCTCGGGCACGCCGTCAAACAGAGCGGCTTCAACGCTCTTGCCGGCCTTCTGCAGGGACTTGACAAGCCCTGAAACAGAGCCGGTAGCATCGCCATCGGGTCGAAGGTGAGCGGCGACCAGAATTTTTTCTGCGCCTCGAATTCTATCTATGATTGCGTTGGCATCATTGAGCAGTTCAGCGGGTAGCATGTTTCAGTATTGCATCGACGTCAGCGGCCATCTGGTTACAGTAAAGCTCGGCCGGACCCATGTCGATGGTCGCCCTTTCAAGATGATCTGCCATCAGGTCGCGGATTTCAAACCAGACACTGAGGCGGGGTTCAAAGTGACAATAATCGAGCTGCACGAACGGAGCCTTGAGATTGGTATCTTCTTCGAGAGCCTTTTTTACAATCTGGCTGTCGACCGAAGATTTGCGCACCGGCAGATAGGTGGTTCTGACGGCCCACTCGGCGCCAACGTCGGTCGAAGTGAACCATTTTACGAAGTCCCAGGCGCCGGCAACCTTTTTCGGGTCGCCGTTGTTGAAGATATTGATGTTGCTGCCTGAAAGAATGACACCACGGTTGATGACCCCGGGTGCAGTCGACGGCTGGGTCGCTTCAGCGGCACCCAGCACCTGGCCGGGCAGCGGGGCGATGCCATAGTCGAAAGCCTTGATGTCTGCTTCCATGAAGACTTTACTGACGATACTGCTCTCGATCATGCCGACCTTGCCGGCGATGAAATCGTTCTGGTGATCGAAGCCCTGCCCCTCTCTGGCAATACCTTCGCGCAGCATGCTCTGAAGAAAATTGAGGGCTTTTACCGCCGGCGGTTCGCCAAAACCCGATTTCATGACGCCATCGGGCCCGTCGTAGACGATACGGCCGCCATATTGAATGATGCGGTTGAGAAACGACCAGACATTGGCCTTGCTGCAGCCATAACCGTAAACCGAGCGGTCGGCGCCGGGCGTTTCCTGGTGATACTTTGTGATTTTGCGACAGTATTCAACCATTTCGTCGAGGGTTTCAGGCCCGCGGTTCGGGTCGAGCCCGACTTTGGCGAACATGGTCTTGTTGTAATAAAGCACCGGAACACTCTTGTTGAAAGGAAACGAGTAGAGCTTGCCGTCAAAGGTGTTGTTTTCGAGAAGAACCGGAATGATATCGCCCTTCACGTCTTCGCTTTCAGAGGCGATCAGATCATCGAGACAGACGATTTTGCTGTGTTTGATGAACTTTTTCGTCAGGGTTTCGTAATTCTGTGAGATGTCGGGCGCTTCGTTAGCGACGAGAGAAGCGAGCACCTTCTTGGCGAGGGTGTCGTAGCTGCCCATGTTGACGCTTTTGACGAAGTAGGTGTTCTGGCTCTTGTTGTAACGGTCGACGAGGTCGTTCATGACGATGCCAAGAGGGCCGCCCATTGCGTGCCAGAAGACGACTTCGATCTTGTCGCCGCCGGCTGCGGCGTCGGATGGCCTGGCGCTCTGTGCGTCATCCTGAATGATCAGGCCGATTACGAGGATCCAGCAGATGAATGTTGCAATTAAAAAGGTTCGCATCGCTTACTCCTTCATGCCGGTCGTGGCCTGAGATTCGACGAACTGTTTCTGGGCGATAAAATAACCGATGACCAGCGGCAGAATGGTCATTGTCGAAGCCGCCATCAGTGGGCCCCATCTGGTGCCTGCTTCTGACGAGAAATAGCTGAGACCGACCTGAATAACGCGCAGGCTGGTGTCATTGGTAACGATAAGGGGCCAGACGAAGCTGTTCCAGTTGGCAAGAAACGAGAAAATGCCAAGTGTTACCATCGACGGAATGCTGAGGGGCAGAACCACCTTGTAGTAGAACTGAAATCTGGTGCAGCCATCGATTGTGGCGGCTTCGAACAGGTCTTTGGGCAGCTGCAGAAAGAACTGGCGCAGGAAAAAGACCGAATAGGCCGAGGCGAGCCACGGAACTATCAGGGCCATGTAAGTGTTTACCCAGCCCAGCTTCGATAGAAAGATGTAATTCGGAATCAGCAGGGCCTGCTGCGGCAGCATCATCGTGCCCAGCATCATCATGAACATTGCATTCTTGAACGGAAAGTTGAAGAATGCGAAGGCATAGGCCGCCAGTGATGCAAAGAACAGCGAAACCGTAGTGACGGTAATGGTTACAAAGATGGTGTTGAGAAAAAAGCGGTAAAAAGGCTGGGCTTTGAGCGCAAACAGATAGTTATCGAGCCACTGGAACGGCGCCTGGATCTTTTTGTTGCGTTCAGCCTGCGGTCTGGCCTGTTCGGCCTCCCAGGCCTTTGCCTCTTCTTTTTTGCGCTCGATGCGGGCTGTTTCTTCTTCGCCGTTCAAAAACGAAGGTCTGGCGAGGTCGGGCAGCAGCACAATGCTTTTGCTGGTCGTGAGAATTTCATCCTGGCTTTTAAAAGAGGTCGTGATCATCCAGATGAAGGGAAACAGCATGAAGATCGAGCCCAGGATAAGCAGAACGTGAACTGGAACGTATTCAGGGTGTTTGAATTTAAACATGCTTCAGCTTTTCCTCGTCATGAATAATGCACTTTCTTTTCAAGATACAGCTTATTGAAAAGAGTGCAGGCAAAGATGATCATGAACAGAACGAAGGCAGCAGCCAGTGCGTAACCGAATTCGAACTGTTCGAAAGCTTTGCGGTAGAGATAGTAGACGACGACCATGGTGCTCTTGAGCGGGCCGCCACGGGGAGTCATCATGTAGACCTGGCTAAAGACCTGAAACGAACCGATTGTCGAAATGGTAAAAATAAAGAAGGTAGTGGGCGAGAGCAGTGGCCAGGTGATGTGGCGAAACTGCTGCCAGCGACTGGCACCATCGATGCGGGCCGCTTCATAGAGATGCCTGGGAATATTCTGCAGGCCGGTAAGAAAGATGATGACATTGTGTCCGAGGCCTTTCCAGACGCTCATGAAGATGATTGCCGGCATTGCCCAGGTTGGATCCTGGAGCCATGCGCGCGGATCGATGCTGAATATGGCAAGAATCTTGTTCAGAAGGCCGAAATCGGGGTGATAAATGAAGTTCCAGACGATGGCTACGGCGTTGATCGAGGTAATTACCGGAATGAAATAGATGGTGCGGTAGACACCGATTGCCGAGATCGGGTTGTTAAGCAGCATGGCGATTATCAGCGAAAACAGGATCGAAAGTGGTACGCTGACCGCGGCATAATAGACTGTGTTCCAGAGAGATTTGTAGAACATCGGGTCATCGAACAGGCGCGAGTAGTTTCCGACACCGACATATTCGGGCTGACCAATCAAATCCCATTCGTAAAAACTGACTGCCAGCGAATAAAAAATGGGAAGCACATGGAAGGCTACCAGAATGACCACGGTGGGCATCAGGTAAAGATATGCTCCCCAGTCCTTTTTTCGTTTATTTGCCATTGCTATGTCCTGACTAAGAAATTTTGAATATGCAAAGCGGGCGCAGGCATGATGCCGCGCCCGCTTTTTTGATTATCTGCGAGATCTTGCGGCCGGTTTCTTGCCTGCCAGCATTTTCATGAGATTGTCGTAGATTGCCGGAGTTTCGTGGGTGAACGGGGGTGGGCCGGGCTGTGCCATGTTGATGTCACTGTCAGGATACTGATAGTCAGTGAAGTTGCAGCAGCCAATCAGAACCAGAGTGCCGTTAACGATTTTTTCAATGCCCATCAGAGGGATTGGAGTATTGCGTGGATACATTACAGCAGGGGTTCTCGGGTCGCCATCCTTGTTGAATGTGTCGTTATCACCGGTAACGAGAATTTCGACACCGGCTTCTTCACTCAGGGGCTTGTTGTTTCTGTCGATCAGCGAGCAGCTGCCCCAGGTGATTACGGTTTTGACGCCTTCGGTAACCGGGTGTCCCTTCTTGAGAACGTGTGCAAGAACGCCCCAGGGTTTGTTGGTCTTGTTGGTCGGGTCGTGCACCTGGTCGTCATTGAAACGCATCACGGCGCCAAGCTTGCCGAGAATGTAGTTCATCGTAGCGGTGCCTCTGAGTTTCGATGAATCCCAGGAGCCGCCCATCACCAGATTACCGCCGGCCATGAACCAGTCGGCAATTGCAACCGCTTCGTTTTCGATATACTTGAGGCTCGGATCCGGGATCATGACGATGCCAAAATTCTTCAGCATTTCAGGTCTGATCAGGTTAAGGGTGTAATAAACCTTCAGGCCGTTTTTGACCATGTGGCGTTCGAAGGTTTCCATCTTGTCAGAAGAGGCATTGCCGTGGGCGGCGTCGACCAGAATGTTGATCGCTTTTTCTTCAGCCTTTGCTTCATTGTAAAAGGCAACCTTGCGTGACGGAATGCGCTTGTCGGGGTTTTTGCCGGTGACCCAGGCCATCGCGTTGTAGGCGATCTGCGGGTGTGAGAACATGAACGAATCGTAGCTGTCGTGCAGCTTGTTTTTGCCGCCGCTGCCGGTGCCGTCGTCGAACGGCGAGCTGTCGCCGATAGCAAAAACGCGGCCAGAGCCGAATTCTGAGGCTACCATGTATGGGGTTTTGGCGATGCGGCTGTCAATCAGGCCAACGGCTTTGGCGCCGTCAGCTTCGATGATGTCGAAGGTTGAGCCGGCCCAGATGCCGACCGATTTGAAGCCGAACATGGCGGGGTGATCCTGATTGATTGGCCCGGCAACCGGCGCTTCATAAACGGTGTTGCCCTTGAACTGAAAGCCAAATTTCGGGCAGAATTCATTGAGGGCTCGCACTGCATCCCAGCCGTCGCCGTCACGGTCAGCATTGCCGTGGTCACCAACGATGAACAGGCCGCCGCCGTTTTTAACGAAGTCGACGATCAGATCACATTCTGCTTTGGAGTAAGGATTGTTGGGTTCAGCCAGGATCAGGCCGTCGTAGCCCTTGAGTATCTCGGCTGTGAAAGCACGGCCGCTGGTGACTTTGCTGAGGCTCTCAACCTTGAAGTTATTGGCCTTGAGCATGTCGACCATTTCAGAGTAAGCGCCTTCAGGAATCCAGTCGGCGTTACCGGCAGTCTGGCCATGGGTGTCGTCATAGAGAACATTGGCAGCCTGCGCGCCGGCACAGAAAGAGACCAGCAGCATGACTGTCAGCAGAAGATTAAATTTCTTCATTCCTTGCCTCCATAGTGTTTGGGGTTTTGCCAGTATATGCAAAAACTCAAAAAGAGGCAAGTAATAATCACCGGTTTGTCTGGTAACGGTACCCCGCTGTTTTGCCGGCAAAGACAAAAAATGTCAGCGCCATTTATAAACTTGAAAAAGACTTGCGTGGTCGTCGGTCCAGAGGCTCATGTCTGCCTTTTCCGGCAGGATCTGCCATTTCCAGAATACCTGCAGCCGTTTTAGAGCAGATTCGCTGCCGCTGGCGGCGACCCACTGAGAGTGAGTCAACATCGCCAGATCGTAATCGTCATAGCGGATCGAATAGTTTTTCGGGTTGTCATTACCGACAAGAACCCGCATGTCGATTTCGTCACAAATGCGCCTGATAACCGGCAAAAGGTCAAAATAGCGATTGGATGTATGCAGAGTCAGAATTCCGTCATCTTTCAGCTTCGACCGGTAAAGCCTGAAAGCTTCAACAGTCAGCAGATGGGTCGGAACAGCGTCAGATGAATAGGCGTCTATGACCAGCAGGTCGTAGCTTTTATCTGGCACCGTCTGCAGATTGATTCGGGCGTCACCGACAATATTTTTCCATGATGCCAGGCTGTTTCTGAGATAGGTAAAATACGCCGGATTCTCCGCTATTCTTATGACCTCGGGGTCGATTTCATAAAAATCAAAATGCTGCCATGGCCGGCCATACCAGGCCAGTGTGCCGCAGCCAAGCCCAATTATGCCGATATTCTGAATGGCCCGGTTGATGCGGCCGGCACGAAAAATTGCGCCAATCGGGCTTTCGCGGGAATAGTAGGCCAGCGGAAAAACCGGACGGATATTGACTTTTCTTTCAATACCATGCATGGTGCTGCCATGGCTCAGGCTCATAAAAACGTCTACAGGTGCCTCTGTCCTGCCGAATTTTTCAGCATCATTTGAAACGATACGGTTAACCTTGAGAATCCCGAAGAAACTGCGGGCAGTAAGAAGATTTAAGCTGTCGGCCGCACCAAAAATCTGCCCCCCGATGTAAATAGCTGCCAATACAGCCAGTTTTACTGCTCTGAATCTGAAAAACAGCGAGATGGAAACGATGGTGAATGCGAGCAACTGGGCAGTTCCGGATGGGAAAAAGCTGCTTGTAATATTGGGAAATCTTGCGTTCAGGATTATTATCAGTATGATGTAAGCTGTTGTCACCAGCATTTGTTCCGCTTTTACAGAGACATGTTCATGAGCATCGCGGGAAAAAAGTGACAATGCCAGGCCTGAAATCAGCATGGTTATAATGTATTCAGCCTGTGTGGCAAAGACGAGCGGCGCAATGAGCCCGTTGAATATACCGCCTGCAATGCCGCCGACCGACATCCAGACAAAATATGAGTTGAGATGCTCTGTTGCTGGTCGTATTCTGGCAAGCTGACCATGAAAATACATGCAGACGAGAAACAGGGTGATGAAATGCAGCGGTATAGCCAGCCAGGATGGGTCGGAAATGGAAAAATGATAAAGAACGAAGCTGATAACAACGCCATGAATCAGACGCCGATCCCATCTGATTTCGCGCCATAAAGGGTTTTTGGCAAAAACAAGAATGAAAGAAACCAGATATATCGACAGCGGGAAGATCCAGAGCAGCGGGCCTGAAGCTATATCAGTGGCTATGTGAGTGGTCACTGCGAGCATGGCACTGCAGGGAACGAACCCGAGAAAAGCCCAGAGCAATACGCTCTTAACAGGTGGGCGTTTGTCGCCTGAGCTTTGAACGACAGGTTCTGCAGAATGCTGTTTTCTTATCAGGCTGACGCAGAGAAGCACCAGGAGAATCTGAAAAAGATAAAGGGCAGACCAGAAGCCCTTCTGTTGCGATACACGCAGAAATGGTTCGAACAGAAACGGGTAGGTTACCAGTGCGAGAAGACTGCCGGCATTACTGGCAGAATAGAGAAAATACGGGTCAGAAGCATCATTCTGACCGGAATATGAATAATACCGCTGTAACAACGGCGCATTTGCCGCAATGAGAAAAAAGAGATAGCCGACTGAGGCGGTCAGACGGCTGAACAGCCAGAATGTCGGCTGATGCACAGCATTCCGGGCATCGGCCAGGTCAATGTTGAGGGGCAGAAAAAAAACTCCGCAGAGCAGCAGGAACAGGTGGGTCACTGACTGCTTTCTGAAGCCGAGCAGACCAATCGATCTTTCGGCGTAAAGGTAACCGGCCAGTAAAGCCGCCTGAAAAAAGAGCATGCAGGTGGTCCAGACCGCTGGTACCCCGCCGAAAACAGGCAGCAGAATCTTGCCGACCATCGGCTGGATAAGAAAAAGCAGAAAGGAGCCTACAAAAATACCCAGCGAGAAGATAAACCTGGTCATAGTTCGTCAGAACCTTTCCTGTCCATGGTTTATCAGGGTTCGGTCGCTGTCAGTCCATCGATGAGTTTGATAAGGTCACCTGACCACAGGTTCATCGGTCCCGAAAAATTGGCAAGCATGAATATACGGGAAATATCAGAATTAAAGCCGATGGCACGCAGATTGTAATCCTGCAGAAACTTCAGCAGTGACTCCATTTTTATGGCGCCGATGTCGCTGAAGACGGCCACGTTGTTTTCAATGAACGGGTAGGGGAACAGGCGCAGGCTATAGATACTGGTGCGTTGCTGTATTTCTTCCGGCCGGCGCAGGCCGATAAACCAGACATTGGTGAAGCTGTCGACATAGATCTGGTTGCTGTGATCGAAGCCGGCGTCGTAGACATTGATGTATTTGCCGTCAAGATTGCGGAAAACGTAAAGATACTGCAGGGGCAGCAGCTGCGGGGTAGTCTGAGCGGTCGTGATTTCTTTGTCGCGACTGGCAGCAGCGGCTGGCAGAGGTGTCAGATAAGCGTTGAAGGTTTTGCTGAGGTCCCAGTAGGGGGTGTTGAGGCGTTTACTCATCAGACGACCTTCGAGATAAAGTACCCGGTCGTTTGTCCAGAAAGAGACCAGTTTGATGGTATTGCGCGATTCGGTACGCTGTGCATGGTCTTCGCTGACTGAGAAATCGTCGTTGATGCGGTAGCGGTGCAGAACCGTCTTGCGGTAATCGAGATCGTCGAAAAGATAGCGGCTGCGGGCCTGGCCGATTATTTCGACCAGTGCAAACGACTTTCCATCATCAGACCAGAGGGTTTCGCCGATTTCGTTGGGCAGGCGAAGAATGTCGGCTGCCGCTTTTTTCTGGTCAAGATCGATCAGGTGCACATTACGCGCCGAGGTCAGCAGCAGACGCCGGCCATCAGGCGACCAGCAGACAAAGGCATTGAGATAATTCACCGGTAAACTGTCGGTCTCAGGTTGAGAAAGCATTTTGCCGGCCGCTGCGTCAAATATGAACAGCTGGCGCTGCTGGGTGGTGTTGTCGAGCGTCATACCCGCCAGCAAAGGTTTATTGGGCGACCAGCGCATGTCGAGCAGAATCTTTTCATCACTGTCAGGAAAAAGTCGAACCGGGTTACCGCCTTTTACGGGCATTACCATCGGTCTGAGGCCGTCGGTAAAGGCAAGATAAGCGCCGTCGGCAGATGCTGCCAGATTGGCATACCATTTCTGGCTCTGGTCAAGCAGGAGAGTGCTGCTGCAGATATTGTCGCTGTCGGTCATCAGAAACAGGCGGTTGCTTCTTTTAAATGGTCTGGCGGTTGCCACACGGTGCTCATCGACCGGGCAGAAATCTGTATCTGGTTCGAGGCTCTGTTGAAAAGACGAATGATTGATCAGTTCAGTTTTAATAGCGATCTTGCTGGTTTTACGAGGAAAATGGTCGGGAATGGTAAAAAGATTGTCGGCATTGTCGAGCAGGAAACTTCGATCTGTGCCTTCCTGCTCACGCAGCATCTGGTTAACCTGCTGCAGAACCTGATTGATGCCTGGTTCACGCAGCCTGATTTTTTTGCTGTCTTCGTTCCAGTCTTCGACTGCCACTTCGGGGGCGTAGATCATCGTGATTTTGGTGCCGGCTGCAATTTTCTGAAGTTTGAGGAGATACTGCAGGTAGTTTTCGATAAGATTGACGATCAGGTTAAGGCGCGGTACCTCGATGTTGAGAGGATGAGCCGAGTTGAAACCCGAGCGCATCGGAGGCTGAAAGATCAGCTCGACGCTGGGAGTGTTGAAATTGACTGTCTGGTCTGTTTTTTGCGCCAGCAGAGCCCCGCCAGGCAGCAGAAGAACTGCCAGCAGAAGAAAAAATGCGATTGTGTGAAGAGTTCTGCGGTGTGTCATTATGCTGTTCTCCATTCAGCTCTGATTCAGGCTCTTGAAAATTTCTTCAATAAGACCGTCGACCAGCTGGTCGGCCGGCAGCGTTCTGATAATGCGACCACGTCTGAAAATCAGCCCGCTTTCTTTGCCGCCGGCAATGCCGAAATCTGCCTGTTCGGCTTCGCCAGGGCCATTGACGGCGCAGCCCATGACTGCAATGTGCAGCTCGGCGGTTACGCCGGCGAGGCGCTGTTGAACTTCTCTGGCAATTTTCTGCAGCGGTATCTGGCAGCGCCCACAGGTCGGGCATGAGACAATTACCGGGCCGGCTGAACGCAGCCCCAGGCATTTCAGAATGCGAATGCCGGTGGCAATTTCGTCGGTCGAATCGCCGGTCAGCGAAACCCTGATCGTGTCGCCGATGCCCTGCATAAGGAGGTGCCCGATGCCGATCGATGATCTGACGATACCTTCTTCGGGCAGACCGGATTCGGTAACACCCAGGTGCAGCGGGTAATCACAGTCGGCAGCGACAAGCCGTACGGCTTCGGTCATGGTTTTGAGATCAAAGGCTTTTACTGCAATCTTGATCAGGTTGAAGTCGTATTTTTCGAGGCGCCTGACTTCATTCATTGCTGATTCAGCAAGTGCCGCAGCGGTAACACCGCCATGCCAGGCCCTGATTTCCGGGTCGAGTGAGCCGGCATTGACGCCAACCCTGATCGGAATACCACGATCTCTGGCCGCAGCTGCAACTTCTCTGACTTTTTCCTCGCTGCGGATGTTGCCGGGATTGAGACGCAGCCCGTGAACCCCGTTGCGCACCGCGGCAAGCGCCAGCTGGTGGTCGAAGTGAATGTCGGCAATTACCGGAAGCGGTGACTGCTCACAGATCGGCTTAAGCGCATCGGCGGCAGTCATATCAGGCACTGCCAGCCTTATGATGTCACAGCCGGCCAGATGCAGTCTTTTTATTTCGCTGATTGTGGCGGTAACGTCACGGGTGTCGGTTTTGGTCATCGTCTGCACAGTAATCGGCGATTGACCGCCAACGGCGACCTGACCAAGTTTTATGGTACGGCTTCGGCGTCTTTCAATGCTCATCAAGGTTTTCCTGCTATGATAAAGGTAATGTCGTCTGAGTATCTTTTTCTGATAAAAGGCTCAATTTCGGCAGAAAGAAGTCTGTGACAGTCTTCGACGCCTTTCGGAGCTGCAGCGGCCAGATAATCGGGGAGCGCCACGCCGCGCAGTTCTTTGAAGGCCTTGAACAGGCCATTGGTCGAAATCAGCAGCAGATCGTTCTGCTGCAGCATGATATCACAGGTTGCCGGTTCAGCTGCAACCCCGACCGGTTTAGACCCGCCGATCGGCAGTTCGGTTACTTTTCCTTCTGAAATCAGCAGCGGCGGTGGGTTTCCGCAGTTGCGCAGCTTGAATTCGCCTTTTTCAAGGGTCAGAAGCGTCAGCGCCGAGCAGAGGTTCTGGCCGGCAAAGTGTCTGAGCAGTCTATCGGTGGTGGCGATTTTGCTGTCATGGTCAGGCATCGTGCGAAAGACACTGAAAACGAGATTGAGGGTGAGCACAGCCTGTATCCCATGATGAAAGGCATCCAGTACGCCGATGTAAGAATTGCCCGACTCTTCACAGATGTCAATCATGTCACCCTTGATTTCACCTGCAAGTGAGGCAAATGAACAGATTTTCAGGCCCGCAAAACTGCCGATGCCGGTTTTAGCACTGATTGCCTTCAGCATGCCGGCAGCCAGAGAAATTTCCTGGCTGATCTTTTCCTGTTGCAGCAGACGGTCGATCATCTGCAGATTCTGAATTATGTGGGGTATCTCGTTGGCCAGGCCGGTAACCAGATTGATTTCGGCTTCGGTATAGGGCACGCGCGTGTTTTTGGGGCCGACGAGCAGGCAGCCAAAAAATTCTTCCTCGGTTCTGAATGGAAAATAGTGGCGGAAATCTTTCTGCCGAAGCTCTCTGGCGACCTGCCCATGCTTTTCATCGCCGGTCTGGCCAAAATGGTGGATGATGCCGTCTATTTCGTTGAGCCCATCCGGCAGTTCCGGAAAATTAATCGCCGGCGCACCCATGCTGACCGCCATGGTTTCGGCGGTTGAAAAATCGAGAATCAGCTGCAGTTCACCAACGAATCTTGCGAGCATGCGTGCCTGGTCAGGCTGGCGCCGTAGTTCAGCAAGAACTGTCTGCATGACCTTCGCCGCGTCAAAACTCTGTCGCCCGAAAAAACGGTCGACAAGGCTGATAAGCATTTCTTTCAGTGGTGAAAAGATCCCGGCGATCACCAGAATCGAAAGTATTTTCGTTGAAAGGTCTGAAACATCGAGAATCGATTGCAGCAGTTCCTGCATCAGTTCCATGCAGCCGGCAAGAATGGCGGTAAGCAGGGTGTAAACCAGACCGATTGAAAAGATCAGGTCTATTTCCATCAGGTTGTAGCGAAGCATTGTGTAGCTGAGAATGATGCTCATGATGATCGACAGCACCGGAAACAGACCGAAGGTATAGACGGTGCCGACTCCCATGAACCAGCGGCTCAGGGCGATGGTTATCGAACCAGCGGCTACCGGAAGCAGCATTGCGGTAAAAGTGTAGCGCAGGCGCCTTATCTGCGTGGTTGTTTCAGCTTTCTGCCGGCTTTTTGACAGGGTCGAAAGCGAGAGAAAAAGATAGAAAATGATGACGCCTTTGAGCAGAAACTCGTTACTGCCGAAGGCCAGCGACACTCCGTCGCTGATTGGTTCGAAACTGCTTATGAGGCGCCCCGACCAGAGAAGAACCAGCAGCAGAAGAGCTGGTAGAAACAGCAGGGCCGGGGTCTGGCGATTTCTGAAGATTATTGCTTCTGGCTGGGGTTCTGGATAAATGGCGGTAAAGATGCAGAAGAAATAGCCCAGCAGAATCCCGGGAGTGAAAAGCAGCTGCAGTCCGAACTGGCTGATACCTTTAAATATCAGATACAGCTCGGCAAGGTTCCAGAAAGTGAAGAGCAGTAAAAGAAGGCTGAAAAGGCGGTTTTCGCGACGGTCGGTGTTGCGTACAAGAACCATCACCGCCAGAATTATCTGGATCACTGCCGAGGCAATACTGAGAAAGGCAGGAAGCTTCATCAGCGGAATTTCCAGTTTGGCTGTCGTATTCTTGTCGCTGCCGGTCGCAATGCCACCGAAGTAACGAGTGATGCCGATTCACCCTGCTGTTTGAAATCCAGGGTGATGCGGATCAGGCTGATGCGCGCCCGTTGCCCCGAATCGTTTGAAACCATGTCGAACGGGTAAAACGACCAGCCAGTCGGCGAGGCCGGGTCATGCGCTTCAAAAAAAGGCTGAAAAAGCTTTTCGCCGATGCGGTCAAGGCTGAGCATTTTTACCGGGTTGTCGCGGTTTTCGATGCGCCACATCACCTGCTGCCGGCCTTCGCGCTCGATTTCATAACTTACGGTTATCAGAGCATCTTCACCGGGCTCGGGCTTTTCGGGTGAATATTTGTAGCAGCGCATTTTGATCGAGTCGGGTTTGACTTCAAGAATTTCCTTGGCGTTGCGCAGGTCAGCAACCATGCGTTCCATTTTATTGCGGATTTCAGAGGTGAGCAGCAGTTGCGAAGTGCCCTTTCTTACGGTTGACATGCCCGTCGACTGCATCAGGTAGAGAACGCCGCCGACGAGAAGGGTAAGCGACATGCCCATCAGCAGTTCGACGAGGGTAAAGCCCTGACGTTTAAAGAGTTTTTCTGTCATTTGTGCTGCCCGATAAAAGTTGCAATTTCGGCGGTCTTTTTGCCGTCACCATCATAGACGAATACCGATATTTTTTTCATTTTTGAGGGCATAGCCGATTCAGAAATCTGTTCGGCTTTGACGACGCGGCGAAAGTTCCGGTAGTCTTCGGGGTAAGTCTGCAGAGGCTTCAGATACGCTTTGGGGTAGATCTGTTTCAGCCGCGTGAAGGTGGTTTTCAGTTCACTGTCGTTGAGCGAGCGGTCTGTGAAAACGTCGGAGAAGTATTTCTCGAACGATGCCTCGTTGTAATAGGCCTCATCGTATTTCTGGCGGTCCTGAAAAACTTCTCTGAAATTTTCGTAGTCTGATTTGATGACCTCGAACGGCAGACCCTTTATTTCTTCAAGTTTTTCACGGGCCAGATTGTAGGCGAGAACATGCTCGGCATTGTCATGGCTGCCCTGAACTCCGAAAAGAAACATATTGGTGAACGGCAGGGCTACCAGCCCGACCAGAAAAAGAACGACGAGAATCTCAACAAGGGTGAAGGCGCGTAATTTATGACTGAATTTTTGCATTACATAGCCTCCGGAGCGATTCGAACCTGATTGCGGCCTTTGCTTTTTGCTACATACAGGGCCCGGTCGGCTTCGTCGACGAGTTCTTCCATGCTGAGGTTGCGCATATGCAGCGAACTGACACCAATTGAAACCGTGACTTTCATGCTGAGGTTGCGAAAATTATATTCAGCATTTTCTATGGCCTTGCGAATGCGCTCTGCTACAACATACGCATCTTTTATGCCGGTTTGCGGCAGCAGCAGCGCAATTTCTTCACCACCGTAGCGGCCGGGTGTGTCGACGGCTCTGATATTTTCGGTCAGTCGCTGGGCGGTTTCCCTGAGAACATGGTCGCCCGCCTGGTGACCGTAGGTATCATTGAATTTCTTGAAATTGTCGATGTCGAGCAGCAACAGAGAGAGTTCGAGCTGATAGCGCTTTGAACGGCTGATCTCCTTGTCGAGACTCGCCAGAAAAAACCGGCGCAGGTAGAGCTTTGTCAGGCCGTCGGTAATTGCTTCTTCGAAAAGACGCTGATTTTCGATGATCAGCCCAAGGTGATGCCGCAGCGTATCCATAAAGTTCTTTTCGTCGTCAGAGAATACTTTCTTTTCGCCGAAGCGGTTCTGATCGAACACCAGGTAGACAGCCCCGAATTTGCGGTCTTCAAAATAGAGTGGCAGGCTGAGGTAATGCTTGCCGGTTTTCTCGTCGGTATCGAGAGTCTCACGGCAGTTGCGCAGAGATGCTCTGGCGCAGGTCTTTATCGATTCTGTCTCTGCCTGGTCGAGACTTTCAGAGAGATACAGGTCTGATTCGTTGTCGTTGCGGCCTACCCAGACTGTTCCTGAGGAAATGGCGTTCAGATGCTGCTGCAGATTTTCGGCCGCCAGCTCGAAGATTTCGCGCTGACTGTGAGTGGTCGATGCTTTCTGGGTAAGATTGTAAAGCACAGTCAGCTCAGTGAGGCGGTTGCGCAGACGCCTGGTCATCAGATTGAAGATCGTCGACAACTCGCCGAGTTCGTCTTTGGCAAAGACTGGCAGATTAAGCTCCAGGTCACCGTTGCTTATGGCTCTGGCACCGTTGGAAAGTACCGAAACCGGTGCGAGAAACTCTTTGATAAGTATGGTGATCAGAAAAAGTGATGCCGCGAGACTGAAGAAAAGCCCCAGACCGACCAGCATGTAGGTGAAATTGATGGTTTCCATGATGCGGTTCCAGCTGAAGCGCGCGCCAATAAGGAAATCACGCGCGATAACGCCACGGCCGATGGCGACAAGCATCGGTTCGGTATCGTCTCGCAGCAGGTCAGAGGCGATGTTGTTCGAGAAATTGCTGGCCGCAATCAGCGGCAGCAGATTGGCCTTGAAGACGGGTGACAACTTCGGAATCGTTTCTGAGATGTCGTCTTCCTTCAGGATGATGAGCTCGGCAGACCCCTGGTAAACCTGTGCCTGGTCATTAACCGCCTGGCGCAGATATTTGCGGTCAAGCTCTGTTTTGGAAATTGTCGCTATTGATGCGAATTTTCGGCCGTCGCTGGTGGTAACGACGTCAGAAAATATGAACTTGTGCAGGTTGCTCCCTGGCCAGATAATCTGGTGCATTACGCCGGTGCGGCGGGTCACCAGATCGAAAAGACCGTCGTCGAGAGCGGTGATACCTGTGGCGGCAGTCATATCGCTGGAGTCGTTGGCAAGAATGCGCATGCCGAGTTCCTGTATGAAAAGACGGTTGTTGGCATTGTCGCCGGCCAGATTATCGATATCGAACTCGATTTTTCCGTCGAGCCCGATAAGATAAAAGGTTTCAAGCTGTTCTGAACGAACAAATCTGAAAAAAGTCTCGCGCAGACGATTCTTGTCGAGCTCGACCATTTCGGGCAGATTCTTGATCGATTTGAGCCATTCGTTAACGTTTCGGTAATGGCCTGAAGTAGAAGAGTCGACCTTTTTGATCAGCTCGGTAAGACGGGCTTCGGCTTCTTTATTCAGCAGAATGCCCTGACTGATCGAAAACCTGATTCCAAGGAAAATTAGAATTGAAACCGGCAGCTGCATGCACATGAAAAACAGGGCCGCCATTTTCTGGCGCAGCGACAGACCACTGGTGTTGGTCAGGCGATAATAGTGAAAAAAGACGAATGCGGCCGAGAGCAATAGAAGGATGAGCACTATGCGTGTCGACTGCAGGTCGTTGTCAAAAGCTTCGCGAAGCGGAACTGTCGAAAAAAGGCTGAAAACGCTGGCACTGGAACTGTCAGGGTGGGGCTGCACAAAAAGAACCCAGTCTTCAACAAAAAATGGATTGGCAAGACCATTTTCAAACAATTTGATGACGTTGCGGGCTACCGGCAGCAGGGGCTGATAAGCAATGGCTACTTCGCCAGAAGTCTGATCGAAAAAGCCGTATGAGTTTTCGGGAGTGGCGCCGATGTCGCGACTGAGAACCTGCTTGAGTCCAAAGACCGGCGACAGATTTTTCAGTGGCACAATTACGGCAAAGCCACCGAGGGTATTGCTTTTGCTGTTGAAGAAATCCCAGAAGAAAAATACTTCAGAAGCGGAAAGGTAGTTGCCGGTTACCTGGTTGGGGCTTGTTAATGCCTGAGATACCGGGAATCCACGCCCAAGAAGCGGTGCCAGCCCGGCAAAGAACGGGGAATGCTGCTGCTCGAACTTTTTAATCTGATGCAGGGTCTGCAGGTTTGAACCGGCTGAAAATTCTTCAAATGCGGTCAGGAGCAGATCAACGAATTTCTCGATGTTTTCCGTTCCTGAGGCCTGCATGTTGATAAGACTGCCAGGTGAAATGTGGCCGCGGTCATCCCAGATGATGATCGATGAATTCGACGGGATATCCTGAAGCAGGTTGCGAACCAGGTTCGCATGTTGCGCCTTGTCGACATAAGCCTTTCTGTATGTGTCGCGAAAACTTTGAAACAGCTGCTGAAAAATCTGCCGGTTTGTCGATTTAACACTGAAAGAACTTAGTTCACGCTGGTAGGCGTTAACCATCGAGTTGCGGTTGCGCTGAAAATTATCCTCGAGATAGAGCCGATAGGTGTGATAATAGATCAGCAGCGGCAGAGCGGCAAAAAATACAAACAAAAATATCCACACCTGCGGTTCATTCAGGCGTGACTTGAAACTCTTCTCATCGACTGGATTCTGTGCCATTTTTTTTCTGGATTTTAGGACCGCTGCATGATAGAGAATAATACAGGTATTTATAACATCAGGAGGATAAAAATGTCTATTGGCAATAAATATTTGCTTATTATGACAACTGCACTGCTTTGCATTTTTGCAAACTCAGCTTCAGCTCTTTCGATAAGAGTTCTCGAAGGCGGGATTCCGATAATCGAGCCCCACAAAATGATGGAAGACGGTCTGCGTCTTGGCAATACTGAATTGCTGCGTCAGGCCTGGCGTCATTATGAAGATTCGGTCACCCTGCCCGAAGGCATGGGGAAAGGTTATCTTGAACTTGGCCGTATCTATTTCTATCTGTCACTTCTCGGTTCTTCAAGTGAATCCGATTACAATCTCGCTGAGCGTTTTGCCAGACAGGCAATTGCCGATAACCCCGAAAACGCCGATGCACACCATGCGCTGGGCCTTATTCTTGCCGGCCGCGGCGCCTTTCTCGATGCTTTTGAAGAGCTTACTCTCGCTCTTCACCTGAATCCGACCAACGAATTTCTGCTTGTTGATCTGGCGTCACTGCACCTTGCTTTGCATCAGCCGATCAAGACCATTGAATATCTTGAAGGCCGCTCGCACAAAACCGGCTGGGCCTATGTCGTGCTTGCCATGGCCTGGTCGCAGCAAAATCAGAAGGGCAAGGCTATTCTGAATCTGCTCAAGGCCCGCAAAATGGGCTTCGGCGGTTACTGGATCGACACGATGCTCGCTCAGTTCGCTGAAGAATTCAGACTTCCCCTGAAATAAACCCGCTCTCTGTGTTTATCGAAGATATAGTTGCCGAAGCTAGCCCTTTGTCAAAGTTGAATCTGTAGTTTTATCGTCATTCCCGCGAAGGCGGGAATCTCATCGATAAGGCTTAGATCCCTGCCTTCGCAGGGATGACGTAGAGGTAACTGATTTTGCATGTTCAATGTTGACAGACCAATAGTCCTCTGTCACGCAAGAATTGCATAGTGTTCCGTCTCCAAGAATTGCATAAGTGTTCCGTCATCCCCGCGCAAGCGGGGATCTCATTTTATCCATGTTTTGTGCCCCGTTGATAAACAGGGACGACGTGTTTCAGGTGATATTGCGGTAGACAAAGATCAGTAGAAAAGCTCCACCGACGGCCAGCAGAATCGTTGTCAGCGGGTTCATGTTGTAATGATATTTCAGCTTTTCCACTGGAGTGGGGTTGTACTCTGTCCAGCGCAGCATGTCTTTGACATGGTTGCGGTATTTTTCAATGTTGTTGTAGCGCGAGGTTGTTTTGCCCATCAGCCGGTGTTCGTGATACATGAACGTCACGGTTTTTTCGCCTTCGAGAACGCCATGCAGATCGCAATACCATTGGTAATCCTCGCGACTGACCGCCACGAGATAATATTTGCAGTCGCGCGTGGGTGGAACCAGTTCTTCGGCAAAGTATTTGCGGTCGACCAGTGACATGGTGACCGTCTGATGATTGGCCCATGAAGGCAGACCGGAATCGTTTTCGGCGAGAAATTTCGCCGTGGCTTCATTGAGCATCTTCAGATTGGCACGGCATTTGTTGTTGATGAGCTTGCCGGTATCTTCGGCCCGCAGATCATGTGCGGCCAGGCACAAAAACACCCATATCAGCAGTAAAACTGTCTTTTTCAATACATGTCTCCCTGAATAACTTCAACTTGATTTTGCCAGAAGATACTGGTAAAATGCAACCATTAAAGCTGCGCCTATAGCTCAGGTGGATAGAGCACAGGATTCCTAATCCTGGGGTCCCAGGTTCGAGTCCTGGTAGGCGCGTTTTTTTATTTCCCCAAAACTTTTTCACCCGCCATTCAGTATAACTGTAATTCCCGAGTAGGAGGCGTCATTCCCGCGGAGGCTGGAATCTTACTGATAATCGCTTATATCCCTGCTTGCGCAGGGAAGACGCAGGGAAGACGCAGGGATGAGGGTGGGGTTGCCCTGTTGCTATTTTCTGGGTTTTTAGGCCTTGACGGTTCATGTTTAATTTCTTAGAATTGTTGTACATTACGTTATAAGCGTTCTGGAGGTCGAAATGAAACGAAATCTGCTTCTCAGCGTGTTGCTGCTTCTCGCAGCGCTGACTACCGGTAGTGCTTTCGCCGCTGATGGCGAAGGTTTTGTGCCAGCCTGGCAGGTCGGTGATCGCTGGGTTCTTGAAGCCTCTTATCGCGATCTCAAATCCGAAGGCGATGTCTGGCTGCCTCCGGTCAACTGGGTTTTCAAAGTTCGCGCCCGCAAAGAACTCAATGGCCAGGAATGCTATGTTCTGCACGTCTACGCCCGCGGTGGCGAAGTAAAAAACCAGGCCGTTCTGTATCTTTCGACGGCAGACCTTCGCCCGGTCAGAGTTCTTGATATTTTTCCGACCGCAGAAGGCATGAAGTTTTCTGAAAGAGACGTGGATCCGAACAGTTCTGAGCCTCTGGTCGCCGAAGATACCGTAGTTCCCTACGATCTGCCGGCATTCCCGATAACCCGTGCCAATAACGCTGTGCAGGGTGCTGACGGCTTCTCGGCTTACCGTGGCCAGTCGCTTGCCAAAAAGTTTTCCAAAATTCGCAATATCGGCGGTCTGTCTTTCAAACGCACTGTCGCTCAGAAAAACAAAGCTCCTGATAAACAGCACGCTGATACTTTCGCCGCCTATCGTTCGCGTGGCGCCACCTATCAGGTTGAAATCGAGGAAGCCCGCGGCAGTACCAATCTCACTCAGCTGTGGCAGCAGGGTTCACCCTGGGCGGTTTCTTCAGAAAACCGCGACCGCAAAGTCAGACTCGTCCCCCCTTCCGCCCCGACGCCGCTGCCCCAGTCCGGCCGCAACAACGGAGGTGAATACTGATGAAAAAGCTTATTCTCATAGTTGCATTACTGGTTGTAACCGCTCCGTTCGCCGCCATCGCCAATGATGGTTCTGCCAAAGGTGAAATCAAGCCGGCCCCCTGGTCTGGCGACTGGTGGTCACGCAAAAAAGGCTTTCTGGTAAAGGGCTGGCCCGGCCATAGTCCGTCGCCATTTCAAAAATACGATGCCTATGCCCAGTCGCGCACCGGTAAAAACCCTGGCGCCCACGCCTGGGAATCGGACGTGCGCAATCATCACTATAATCCCAATGCCGAAAACTGGGAAGGCCACTGCAATGGCTGGTCAGCCGCTTCGATTCTTACTCCCGAGCCGACCATTGCCCGCCTGCGCAACGGTATTGAATTCAAGACCGCTGACCAGAAAGGTATTCTCTCTGAAATCTACATGAATACCTATTGTAACTTCTACGGTAACCGTAACTGGGGCAATTCCGGTGATGATCCCGATGATATTTACCCTGACGAATTTCATCGCCTGCTGATCAACTACATTGCATCAGGTAAAGGCGCCATGATCTGCGATATCGAATCTGGCCGCATGGTCTGGAACTTCCCGATCTACAAGTTCGAATCGAACTGGACGACCGGTTGGTTCGACGATCGCAAACTCAAAGTCACCACCACCTGCTGGTATGTTAATGACGACGTTCACCCTGATTACGTTGGCACCAAGTGGTTTACCGTCAGATACACCTATAACCTGATTCTCGACGAGAACAACAATATCGTTTCCGGCGAATGGACCGGCGAATCGCGCAAGAATCACCCTGACTTCGTCTGGGTTCCAACCGCCGATGCCCCGAATCCGCAGAATTCGAATCTCGAAAATCCGAGATTCGACCCGAAACTGGTTAAAGAAATCTGCGAAGGCCCGGCCCGCCAGGATAGCCGCAGCGGTGGCGACGTCAGAAACCCCGACATGCTTATCATGGAAGCAGGTCTTAACCCTGCCGACCTCTTCTAAGAAATTTTCGCTCAAAATCAGGGCTGCAGCCGACCGTGCCGCAGCCCTTTTTATTTCGCAATTTTTGATGAGCCAGATGGCTTCGTATGATAAAATTGTCGGGTAACATGAAAATCGGCCTGTTGAAAAGCTTGCTGAAACCACGCAGCAGGGCGGCCATGACTTTTGTCGAAGTCATGATTGCCGGTCTGCTGATGACCGTCGTCTTCATTATCGGCTGGACAATATCGAGCAGCTTCACCGGGGTTTCAAAAGTTCGCAATTACGAAAACGCCATTTTTCTGGCCAATCAGGCTGTCGAGGCAGTTCGAGCCGCCCGTTCAGCCGAGCTGGGCACAGATGGCGACCCCGGTCATAATACGCTGCTTGCCGACTTCAAGGCTGCTGATAACCAGTATGACAAAAACCCTGACGGTTTTGTTCCGGTCGTAGAAATCGCCGGTGTTGAATACCGCCGCACCATCAGTATCAAAGATGTTCCTTCCTCGAGCAAGGATTTTCCTTCCGGCCTGAAGCTTATCCGGGTCAACGTTGCCTGGAAATCTACAGACGATGGAAAGCCCGTCGAATTTGAAGTCGTTACGACGCACAGCGACCAGTGGTGAAGCCATGATCAGAGAAAAAAATCGTCGCCGTGCCGTAACTCTGATGGAAATCATCATCGTTGCCGGCCTGTTTTCACTGCTGATGCTGGTCGTTTATCGTCTGTTCTTTGCTGAGGTGCGCACCATAAAGACCGCACTCGAACATATCGGTGTCAACGAGAGTGCCCGTCGTTTTTTCGCTCATCTCGGCAATGATATCCGCAATGCCAACTGGGTTGAATACCCGATTCAGACGAACCGGCAGACAGTCGACAAGCTGATGTACACCAACGAAGGCAAGGTTCTTGTGCTGCGCCGGCAGGTGTTTGATTTCGCGGTCAAGCCTCCTGCCCCCGAATTTCTGCGCGAAGAGATCATCGAATATCAACTGCGCAAGTGCGATGATGGCACGAGTGATCTGTTCCGGATCGCCAAAGGCGACCTGCCCGGTACTCCGGGCGGTGTTCACGAGAAAAAGGTTTGCGACGGTATCAGAGACATGCTGGTGTTTACCACCAACCGCAAGCCGGTTAACCTGAAGTCTTTCTCGCCGTCTCTGCCTTTTAAGAGTCTTATTACTCCTGAGCCTTACGAACTTGACGGTACCGGGCCATATCTGGTGCATGTCAGCGCTTCGTTTGTCAGAAAAGGCGACCCGCGCGACAGTTCTGAACGTATCGCACACCGGGTTCGTACCTGCTTCAATGTCAGGGGCAAGCTGAACGGGGTGCATCCATGAACAGACTTGCGCGGCGCGGGCAGGCGATCATAGTGGTTCTTATGGTCTGCCTCGTTCTCGGCATTCTCGCCGGGGCGGTTCTGAACTTTCAGCGCGGGCAGATCCACCTGTTGTCGAAGTCTGCCCGCGATTACCTGGCGCTCAGCGTCGCTGAGGCCGGCCTGCATTGTGTGCTTGCTGAAATGCGAGCCGATTATCAGTTCGTTACACACGGCAACCCCTATATTCCTGCAGAAGGCTGGCCTTCTGCGAGCGAAAACCGCTATAATCATCTGCAGAGCTTTGAGCTGCTGCGCCTCGATAAAAACGAGCGTGGCACCTACAGTGGTTCGGTCGAGCTGCCTGCAATGAAACAGTCTGGAAAGTTCAAGGTCAGGGTTAAGCTGATAAAGTCGCAGAACAGTGCAGAAAGCAAAACCGTCGACGAGTCGCATCGTTATTTTCTGCTCGAAGCGGTGGGGCAGGTCGAAGATGCCTGCCGCAAAATATCGACGATTATCGAAAAGGTGGTGCCGGGTAATTTTCTTTTCTACGACGGGCAGGTGCTCGATGTCGGTGGCTACGGGCCTTTTCGTGTCATTCCCGGTGAAATGCGCAGCGGTCGGCTTTATGGCCATGAGATGATCAATTTTACGCGCCGCGGCAGTTTTGATCGTGGTGCCGACCTTATCGAAATGGAAAAGATTTCGACACCGGGCTTTATCAGAGCCGAATCACCGGTACAGGTCGATTTTATCAACGGCAAGCGCGGCACGATCAAGGCCGGTAACGACTCGACCGACCCCGATAAATTCGAGATGTACGCCGATATCAAAGGCGGCAAAATGATCAACAGCTTCGTTCAGGATGGCTACCACGGCGCCCGCCCGCAGAAACTGCCGCCGTTGAATCCGCTCTATTACCGCAATGCCCGCAAGCCGGCCCCGACAATTCTTAGGGCTGGCAGCAGCTTCAAGGGTTTTTCTGAATCGAAGTGGCGTAACCCGGCCAAACCTGGCGAAGCGGTGTATGATCTTTTCTTTGGCTGGGAATACCAGAACAAGGAAGACAAGATTCTGC
This sequence comes from Candidatus Rifleibacteriota bacterium, assembly GCA_029560455.1. The sequence continues at coordinate 2,247 of JAKQKW010000041.1, read as the reverse complement.
TTTATTCTGAGGTGCCGCTGCGTATCTGGGGCTGCCCACCCTGGAAGTCTCTGACGATTTTCTGCGAGAAAGATGTCTATATCGCCGGCGACTTCAACGCTAACCCTGACAACCCGCAGACTTATACCCTCGGCTTCAAGGAATACACCAAAGAACCGCGCAATGGCACCGACAAAAACGGCTGCATGGTGCTGTCGATGGGGCGCATCTGGTTCGACTATTCGAACCCGATGCAGTTTCTGCGCAACGAGATGACGACGGTCATCGATTACGACATTGCCATGGCCCTCGCTGACGATGAAAATATCAACGAACTGGTGCTCGCCGGTATCGTCTTTCCGCCGCGGCTGAGCACCGGCCCTTACGATAAACGGCTGCCGATGACCGCCCTCAATTTCCCGGCGATAAATTCGCTTTTTTCACTGCCGAAACAGCCGCCCGAAATTATTCCGGTCACAGCTGCCGGAGTGCCGGCGCACCCGGCACTCAAGAAACTGCGTGAATACCTGCAGCCGGCAACGAACGCCGAAACGCCCCCCGGCGAAAAAGTGTCTCACTTCGGTATCAAAAGTGCCATGAAGCGGACAGCGGTTTATGAAGGCATTGGCGCACGCGCCTATATGACCGGCACGATTCTGGCGGGTGCCCGCGACAAGATCATTGAATCGATTCTTGATCAGGCCGAAAAGGAAATCGGCGAAGGCGAGCCCGACCCGACGCTCGGCCCCTGGAACATTGCCGACCGCATTTTCCAGCTGGCGATGAAATACCCGCGTTCCGGCTTTCGCATGCCAGAAATGACGGTTAATGCGCTGCTGATAGACTCTGCTGAACTGAACGCCCGCTGGAGCCACGCTAACGGCACCGACAAGGTGCGCAACGAACTCGGCAATATTCAGAGCCCTGAAATGCGCAGCTTTCCGTGGATCGACAAAAACTGCCGCTTCATTTTGCGGCACATGGGCTCGATGATTCATTTGCGCAACCGCAAGGCGACGCCGTATCTCAATGGTTCGCTGCGTAACGACCAGCCGGTAGTGCGGCGCAACTCGTTCGACACGACCTTCGTGCGCGGCGGCGGCGATTACCACCCGCCATACCCGATCGCCGGTTTTACCATCATCAACTGGAAAGACGAAACGATGCCCGCCGAAGAATTCGATAAAATCAACTGACCCCGTTGATTTGTCACTGTCTGCGTGCTAGACTGGGAAATATGCGTAATCTGGTAGTAATAGGGTTGGTTACGGTTCTCTGCGTTCTCATCGGCTGCCTTGGCATGGGTGGCGGCGGGGGCGGTGGCGGTTCAACCGGAGTTGGTCCGATTGTTCCCAGTGGGGCCGTGCTTTCCGGTCGCGCTTATTTTGCTGAAAGTTCGTATTATGGCGGCATCCCGATTCTCGCCAAAGACGCCACCGGTCTGGTTCTTGGCACCACAAGAACGGATGCTCAGGGCAATTACTATTTTACCGACCTGCCCGCCGGCGTCTACAATCTTTTTGCCAGTACCGGTGAATCTGAGGTGCAGTTTTTCAGCGGCGCCCAGGTCATTGCCGCCAACCCGGTCAGCATTCCCGAAAAGCCTTTAATCGAGCTCGAAAAAGTGGTTCTCGATGAGGTTACTTCAAGCTCGGTGCGGTTGCGTTTCGAGGCCAGTGTTTCGACCGTGGCTCAGGTCGAGTATTCAACCTCTACAGGTGCTCCCAGCAGCGTTTCGGCCGGCTCGACTTTTTCCAGCAGCCATCAGGTAAATATTGGTGGCCTGGTTCCTGGCACCAGATACGGTTTTTCAATTCACTTGCAGTCTCAGGACGGCCAGAAGCTTGTTTACCCGACTGTCTACACGACGACGGCAACTTCTGGCGGGCCGACCAATCTTGCTTTCAGTATCAATAACGGCGATATCAAGACTCGCAACCTGTCGAACAAACTTTATTTAAGTGCCGAGGGTGCGACGCAGATGCGTATCGGGACCAGTGAAGACCTGACCTCACAACCCTGGGAAACCTACACAACCCTGCGTGATTATACCTTTACCGCCGGCGACGGCACTCGCCGCGTTTATGTGCAGTTTCGCGATCTGCTCGGTAATCTCAGCCCCGTGGTTAACGACTCGATACTTCTGCAGACCGACAACACCGGTTATATCGGGGTGTGGGTCAACAATGGCGAAGCGCTTACCAATAAGGTCGATGTTCTGTTGACCATTCTTTACCCCGGAGCCTCGCAGATGCAGGTTTCCGATCG
>JAKQKW010000353.1 GCA_029560455.1 Candidatus Rifleibacteriota bacterium | reverse complement strand
CTGCGCCCGTCTGCACCGCGACCCCGAAGCCCTCTCATTCTGGGCCCGCCTCTGGAACCGCCAGGATGCACAGCAACCCTCCCAGGAAGACCCAGAAAACACCTCAGAAAACGACTCAGAAAATATTCCCGAAGAATAATTACGATTAACTGCTGGTATTAACTGGAAAAGCATGACTTATGCTTCTCTTTACTTTCAGTCACTGATTAGCTCACTGATTCTATATAATATCTGTTAACCGAAAAATCAGGAACAATACCAATCGCAAATCAGCCATATTCCTGAAATAAGCAGATGTAACTCGGAAAGTTGACTTGTGGTATAAAAAAGGTATAATTATTATATATGAATAATTTCGAGTTTGACCAAACCAAAAGCTTATCAAATCTGGAAAAACACGGAATAGATTTTGTTCAGGCACAAAATTTATGGAATGATCCGGATCTTTTAGAAATTCCTGCAAAAACTTCTGATGAGCCAAGATTTTTGTTAATAGGACGAATTAAACAGAAGCATTGGTCAGCAATAATAACTTACCGACAAAGCAATATCAGGATAATTTCGGTCCGAAGATCAAGAAAAGAAGAGGTTGATTTATATGAAAGCGAAAAATTTTGATGAAAAGTTTGATGATGGAGAAAGTATTCTGGCAAACCTTGATCTAACCAAGGCCAAAAGATCATCTCGTGATCAAAAACGCGTAAATGTTGATTTTCCAAAATGGATGATTGAAGCATTAGACAGAGAAGCCAAACGGCTAAATGTAACCAGGCAGTCAATTATCAAACTTTGGCTTGCAGAGCGTTTAGAGAGACAGACCCAGGCAGCATAATAATAAAAGACAAAACAATTGATAAAAAGACGGTTAACAAGTGCGTCGACCCGGAAAAACCGGCCGGATCACGGGTCTTGCTTGTGCAACACCCGCGCCCGTCTCGTTTTTCCGGTCACGACTCGCGTTCGAGACGGAAAATTATCGCCGTTCACTGGTCTTGCTCGGCAGGCTTTCTCTCTCGTAAGCGATTTTCGCTCACAATTGTTAAAGCATGAAAAATTAAGAAAATATGCTATTGGATATAAGCAAACAAAATGATTTTAAAGGAGATGAATTACTTGAAATTTGAAAGAGGGAATATCTGGAAACCTGTTTCATCAGCCCACTATTATTTGATGAGCGATAAAAATAGCGCGACTCTATATATCCTGGTCATCTGCGTCGTGGGTTTTTTAATTTATGGTTATTTTGCAGATGTTCTCAGTAACTATTTTTGATAAACCTGTATCAAAGCCAGGAAAATTCAGATAGAAAGCTGATAAAATAATGCGGGGAGATAAAGATAATCTATGAAAGCGGCAGGGGAGGGTATGAATGCGGTTGCTGCATACTTCTGACTGGCATCTTGGCCGGTCGCTTGAGACTTTTAAAAGATATGATGAATTCGAAAGCTTTCTTGGCTGGCTGACGCAGACGATAATCGACAGGCAGGTCGACGTGCTGGTCGTGGCCGGCGATATTTTCGACAATACCGCGCCGCCGAACCGTGCGCAGGAACTGTATTACCGTTTTCTTGCCGGCCTGACCGGGTCGTGCTGCCACCATGTGATCATTGTTGCCGGAAACCATGATTCACCCTCGTTTCTCGATGCGCCAAAAGAAATTCTCAAAGCCCTCAATGTGCATGTGATCGGAACGGCGAGCGAAAAACCCGAAGACGAAGTGATTGTGGTCAGGCAGAAGGGCGGCGGGGCCCCGATCGCTGTGGTGTGCGCCGTGCCCTATCTGCGCGATCGCGACATTCGCAGCGTCGAGGCCGGTGAGACCATCGAACAAAAGGGAGCCAAACTGCTTCAGGGAATGCAGGAACATTATGCGCGGGTGTGCACGGTGGCTGAAAATCTGCGAAAAGACAACGGCGCGATTCCGGTGATTGCCACCGGGCACCTGTTTACCCAGGGCGGCCAGGTAAGCGAGGACGACGGCGTCAGAGAACTTTATGTCGGAACGCTGGCGCATGCCCCGAGTGAAATTTTTCCGGCAACGATCGATTATCTGGCGCTGGGACACCTGCATGTGGCACAGAAAGTGGCCGGGAAAGACCACCTGCGCTATTGCGGATCACCGATTGCCATGGGTTTTGGCGAAGCCGGGCAGCAGAAAAAGGTGCTGCTGGCAGAGTTTTCGGGCAGAACCCCTGCGGTCGAAGAAATTGCGGTGCCCTGTGTCAGGCCAATGCAGAGAATTAGCGGCGATTTCGAGCAGATCAGATTGCAATTGAAAACGCTGGTAAAAGAAAACAGCAATGCCTGGGTCGAAGTCGACTACACAGGTGAAGAGGTAAGACCCGATCTGCAGGACGAAGTTTACCGGCTGGTCGAGGGCACGCCGATCAATGTTGTAAGGGTGAAGAACCAGAAACTGGTCAGTGGTCTGATCGAGGGCATCGGCAGCGGGATTGAAATAGATAGCCTCGATGAAAAGAGAGTTTTTCAGAAATTTCTTGAAATGAACGGGGTGGCAGGCGAGCAATGGCAGGAACTGCAGGCGGCCTACTCGGAAATTCTGAATCTTATCGCTGAAGAAGACAATAACCGGGAATAGAGGGGGTATTGCGTGAAGATACAGCAGCTGCGTTTTAAAAATCTGAACTCTCTTTATGGCGAGTGGTCAGTCGACTTCACTGACCCTGCCTACCTGGCCAATGGTATTTTCGCGATTACCGGCCCGACCGGTTCAGGCAAATCGACGATTCTCGACGCGATAAGTCTGGCGCTTTACGGCATGACCCCAAGACTGAAAAAGGTTGTAAAAAGCAGCAACGAAATCATGTCGCGAAAAACCGCCGAATGTTTTGCCGAAGTCGTGTTTGAATCGCAGAAGGGCCGTTTCAGGTGCCACTGGAGCCAGACCCGTGCCAGAAAAAGCCCGACCGGCAACCTGCAGGAACCGGCGCACGAAATTTCTGACGCAGATACGGGCGAACTGGTAGAAAACAAAAAATCGCTGGTCGCCGAAGTTATAGAAAACAAGACCGGCATGACCTTCATGCAGTTTACCAGGTCGATTCTGCTGGCGCAGGGCAGTTTTGCAGCCTTTCTGCAGACGCCGGCAAAAGACCGGGCCCCGATTCTCGAACAGATTACCGGCGGCGATACCTTCAGCCGCATTTCAAGCCGGGTATTTGAACGGCAGCGCGAAGAGAATGACCGACTTGACAGACTTAATGCCGAAATCAGTGGCATCAGGGTTCTGCTGCCAGAAGAAGAAGCTCAGACGACGGCAGAACTTGTGCAGAAGCAGGCCGAAGAGTCTGAAGCCATGCAGAAACATGCCGCTGACTCGCGGGCGCTGCAATGGCTGAATGGTATCGAGACTCTGCGCACGGAAATCGCAGGCATCAGAGCACAGACAGTCGAGAATGAAAAACTGATGCAAGCTTTCAAGCCACAGCGTGAACGACTTGACCTGGCCGGCAAAGCGGCGGAACTTGAAGCGGATTACCGGGCTCTGACAATTACGCGGCAGCAGCGGAAAGACGGTATTGCTGCGCTGGCGGCTGCGGAGAGCGGTTTTCCGGAGCTCGAAAAGGGCTGCCAGGAAAAAGAAAAACAGCAGCAGGAAACAGAGACGGAGCTGGCAGAGCTCAGAAGGCAGCATAATGAACAGAAGCCTCTCTGGCAGACGGTTCGCGCTCTTGATTTGAAAATCGTCGGGCAACGGCAGGCGCTTGAAGCGATTGAGAACGAATGTCGCAGGTTTGCGACGCAGATCGATGAAAACGAGCTGCAGAAAAAGCAGCTGGCGGTAGAGCAGAACAAAATGCTCGATGAACTCTCTCTGGTAGAGATATTTCTGCGGGATAATGCCCGTGACGAAGCTCTGGTCAGTCAGTTTGCCGCAATCAGCGAACTTGCCGGCAGTCTGCAGCCTATCGCTGCAGAACTTCTGCAGAGGCAGAAAAACCTTGAAGCTGAAGAGAAACGCCTGGCAAAATCGGTAAAGGAGCAGAAAGAGGCTGAAAAGGAATTAAACAGCCTCAGAACTGAACATGCCGCTTCAGAAAGTGCTCTGACCAGTAAAAGAGATGAGCTGGTGCAGTTGCTTGCCGGCAGGCTGCTGCGCGAATATCAGACCGAACGCGATACTCTGCTCAAAGAAGCCGTTTTTATCAAAACCATCGCCGGTTACGAGGCTGACCGCCGCAAGGTTCTCATGGATGGTATGCCGTGCCCCCTATGTGGTGCAACAGAACACCCGTTTGCTCTGGGTAATATTCCTGAACTTGATGAAAATCAGAAACGCACCGCAGTTCTCGAAAAACTGATTGCCGCCGCAGAGGCCATTGAAACACAAATCAGCACGATGCAGACCGATGGGCATGAATTTGCCCGCAGAGTGCTTCTTGCAGAAAGCAGGCTGGCGCAGGCGATTCAGGCGTCAGAAAACGCCGGTCAGGCGGTTGCTGACCGCAAAGGCCTGGTTGATGAGGCAAACCGGCGACTCGCGGCTGCCCGCGAAAATATCGGTAACAGGCTGGCCGGTTTTGGTATTGACGAAGTTTCTGGCGATGATATAAATGTTCTGCTTTCTTCACTGCAGGCAAGACTCACTGCATGGCAGGAGGCTCAGAACCGTAAAACCGCAGCTGCAGAAAGACTACAGAGCATTATTGCAGGGCTTAAAAGCCTG
>JAKQKW010000351.1 GCA_029560455.1 Candidatus Rifleibacteriota bacterium | reverse complement strand
AAGGCTTTTCAGGAGTTCCGCGACAAGATGTCCAGTTGAAAGCATAAAAAAAGCCCCGCAGTAAAAAAAAGCCCCGGTGTGCAGCAAGGCAGACACCGGGGCTTTTTTATCGCTGTTAAAGGCTCATTCGAGGTAGGTGTAACCGTAGAGGCCCGAGCGGTAGATGGCAAGAAATTCTTTGCCTTCGTTGACGGTGATGCGGCCTTCTTTGACCGATGCCGATACCCAGGTTTCCATGGTGCGCACCAGTTTTTTGGCGCTGAACTGCACGTAATCGAGCACGTCGGCAACGGTTTCGCCGTCGATAACCTTGTCGATTGTGAAGGTGCTGTCTTCGTTAACGGTGATGTGCACCGCATTGGTGTCACCGAACAGGTTGTGCAGGTCGCCGAGGATTTCCTGGTAGGCGCCGACCATGAAAACGCCGAGATAGTAAGGCTCGTAGGTTTTCAGATTGTGCAGGGGCAGGCAGGGGTTGAAGTTGCGGTTGCCGATGAAGCGGTCGATCTTGCCGTCTGAATCGCAGGTGATATCCTGCAGTGTCGCGCTCTGAGTCGGTTTTTCGCCGAGGCGGTGCAGCGGCATGATCGGAAACAGCTGATCGACGGCCCAGGCATCTGGCAGCGACTGGAACAGCGAGAAGTTGCAGAAATATTTTTCGGCGAGAATCTTGTCGAGCTGTCTGATTTCGTCAGATGTGTGTTTGGCCTGCTGGGCGAGTTCGCGCACTTCGTGGGCAATGGCCCAGAAGAGCTTTTCGGCTTTGGCGCGGCTCTTTAGGTCGAGCATGCCGAGGTTGAACAGGTCGAGCGATTCTTCGCGCAGCTGCTGGGCGTCATGCCAGGCTTCGATCATCGTCAGATCGGTGAGAGAATCGAGAATGGTATGCATATCGACAACCAGTTCGTGGTCTTTTTTGTCGATCTTGAATTCTTCATACGGGGTTTTCGGTGGCAGAGTGGTTTCGAGAACGTTGAAAACCAGCACTGAATGGTGCGCGGTCAGAGCACGGCCCGATTCGGTAATCAGGTGCGGGTGCGGGAAACCGTTTTTGTCGGCGGCATCCTGCAGAGCCGAAACCGCATCGTTGGCGTATTCCTGAATCGAATAGTTGATGCTGCTGCTGATCGTGGTGCGGGTTCCGTCGTAGTCGACGCCGAGACCGCCGCCGATATCGACGTATTCAAGGTTACAGCCGAGTTTGCGCAGTTGCACATAGAACTGCGAGGCTTCTTTGAGGCCGCGTTTGATCTTGCGGATATTGGTGATCTGACTGCCGAGATGGCAGTGAATCAGCTTGACGCAGTCGAGCATGTCTTCTGATTTCATGTATTCGACGGCTTCGATGAGTTCGGTCGGGGTCAGGCCGAATTTGCTCTTGTCGCCGCCAGAATCTTCCCATTTGCCGCTGCCGAAGGCCGCGAGCTTGATTCTCATGCCGACGTTGGGGTTAACCTTGTGAACTTTCGAAAGTTTGACAATCAGCTTCAGTTCGTTGAATTTCTCGGCGACGATGAAGATGCGTTTGCCCATTTTCTGGGCCAGCAGAGCAAGTTCGATGAATTCTTCGTCTTTGTAGCCGTTGCAGATCAGCAATGCGTCAGGGTTGTCCATGATCGCGAGCACGGCATGCAGCTCTGGCTTTGAGCCGGCTTCGAGGCCGATATTGAATTTCTGGCCATACTGCACGATTTCTTCGACGACCGGGCGCTGCTGATTAACCTTAATCGGGTAGACGGTGTAGTAATTACCGGTGAAGTTGTATTCTTCGGAAGCGTTTCTGAAGCAGCTGGAGATGGTTTCGATGCGGTTGTCGAGAATGTCGGGGAATCGCAGCAGCACCGGGCAGGACACGTCTTTGAGACTCAGTTCGTCGAGAATGTCTTTGATGTCTACCGCGATTTTAGGGTTACGATGTGGCATGACCTTGACGTTGCCGGCTTTATTAACGCCGAAATAGCCTATTCCCCAGCCTTCGATGTTATAGAGTTCAGCAGAATCTTCTACACGCCATTTTCGCATCATAAACCTCCAGGAAAAATATCGATTTGGAAGCGTACATATTAGATGGAAATCGCCGCGTTAGCAAGTTTTTTTGCGCTTGTTTTAGCTGGCGGGCGGGAGTATACTGAGCGGGCTTCTGACACGAGAATAATAGAAAACTGGAGTTGAAGATGGCTAGTGACGATGGCAGTGTTGGCCGCAATGATGACTGCCCCTGCGGCAGCGGCCTCAAATTCAAGAGATGTTGCATGAATAAAGCACAACAGGGCGTCGACCCCGATGTCGCGGAGCTGTATCTGCGCAATTACCGCATAAAGCTCAAGACCGCCCAGGAAATCGCCGGCATGAAAGTCGCCGGCCGTCTCGTCATCGACACACTGCGCAAAGTCGAAGCATTCATAAAACCTGGCATTACCACCAATGATATCAACCGCCTCGTGCATGATTACACGATCAAAAACGGCGCGGTACCGGCGCCGCTCAATTACCGCGGTTTTCCGAAGAGCGTCTGCACCTCGATCAATGAGGTCATCTGCCACGGCATTCCGTCTGATCGCGTTCTCATCGAGGGCGATATCATCAACGTCGATGTCACCTCGATTCTCAACGGTTATTACGCTGATGCCAACATGACTTTCTTCGTCGGCAATTGCTCAGAAGAGGCGCACAAGATCGTCAACGTCGCCCGCGAGTCGCTCAAGCGCGGTCTGGCGATGGTCAAACCCGATAACACGATCGGCGATATCGGCTGGGCGATTCAGGAATACGCCGAGGGAATGGGCTGCTCGGTCGTGCGCGAATTTATCGGGCATGGCATTGGCAAAAGTTTTCATGAGCCGCCTGATGTGCCGCATTTTGGCCGGCGCGGTTCGGGTGTGACGCTGGTACCGGGCATGGTGTTCACGGTTGAGCCGATGATCAATATCGGCAAGCGCTTTTTGCGCGTTCTCGACGATGAATGGACCGCGGTCACCCGTGATGGGTCACTCTCGGCCCAGTTTGAACAGACAATTGTCGTGACCGAAAACGGTTACGAAAGCATAACTCCCTACGAACTCTAGAATTCTGAACGAATCTGCAACCAATACAGGAGACCACATGGAAGAACTTCTGCAAAATTACCTGCGCTTTATCGACGAGGAAATTTACGGCGACCAGGGCTTCGATCCCGATATCCCGATCGCACAGCAGTTTGGCGAAATTCTTGATGAGCTCGATTTCAGGCTCGCGACCGTAAAATTCGAAATGGACTCGCTTGTCGAAATCCCGAAAGCCGCCATCAGCAGTTCGACCACCCTGCGCGAGCTTGTCGAACAGGTAGCGGCAATGCCAAAAATCAGCAAAGCTGAAGCACCAGCCTTTCTTAAGAAGAAAAAAGGCGACCTCACCAAGATTGCCCGCCTGATGGCCGAAGATCTGCAGAGCATGCTTGGCTGATTCCGGTAACATGGTCGTCTGGCTATCGCGCCGAAGCGCAGACCGAACACAATTTTAAATCATAGAAGCCGTCTGCTGCTGCAGGCGGTTTTTTTGAAACGGTTTTGCCTGGGCCCTGGCTGCTGAACGCCAGCCAGACATTCAGGAAATTAACAGAGATGCTGAGAATAACCGACTGGAGCCTTGTTCTTTACACCCTGATGCTTGGGTGGTTCTTTGTGATGCTTGGACTGCCGCTTCTCGCCTGGCTGGTTTTTCTTGTCATGGAACTGCTGAAAGACCCGAGTGGTGCGGCAGTGCTCGTGGAGCTCAAACCAAAAAATCTTGCGCCAATGCTGCTGTGTGTGGTTCTTTTTATACCGGTTTTTCTTGGCATGCGGCATTTCTGGCGGCAGAACGCCTTTTTCGTCGTCGAAAAGAGCGGTGACTGGGTATTTCGCAATTTCTGTTATTTGACCCGTGTGAGAATAGCTGCGGGGCAGTTACGGCAGGTTGAGGGCATTTTTGAGCGCTCTCTGGATGACAATAACCGTGATTATATTTACACCGGCAAAATCGTTGTCACTCCCGAAGAGCAGGCGCCGATCGAGTTCGCCCATGATTCTGACCCGTTGCCTGATGGTCGGCCGGCTTTGTATCAGCGGCTTGGCTACCCGGCCGACATGCCTTTCGGAAAAGGGCCGGCGGGCGGTCAGCTTACCCCGCTGCATTGCTGGAGCGCTTCGGGCCCTGTATTCATCGCTGAGCAGCCGGAGAAAAAATGAACCAGAGCGGTTGTGAAGAGCACGCGGAATTTTTCAGGTATTGTTCCGAGCTGCAGAGCGAAGCGCTGTTGGCATATCTTGAAACTCTGCACAAGCCGGTCTGGGAATGTGAACTGATGCGCGTGGCCTTGCCCGCCGCCGATATGGTCAGCGGCGCGGCTCTCGAAATGTACCGCTGGCATTTTGTGCTGTTTCATGCGCTTTATGGTCTGCAGCCACATTTTGCCGGGCGCGGCCGTTATCTCTTCGTTCATTTTATGCGCACCTGCGTCAGAGAGCTGCCGGTGGCCGGCAGATGCCGGTATTTCGATGAGGATTCGGCGGAATTCTGCGGGGCCGGTTGTGAGGCCGGCGCGCAGTTCTGCGCTTTTCACGGTCGGCGTGGTGATGAACTGGCTGTCGATATGCTTTCAGAGCGTTATTTTTATCTCGACCCGGCAAATTTTTCGGCTCTGGCAGCTGAGAATGCCGAAAAATTCATCAACGGCGCCTGGAATCTGCTGCACCACCAGGAAGAATACCGCCGCTGCCTTGCAATAATGGGCCTTCCCGAGGGTGTCAGTCTCGACCTGCTGCGTAAACGCTTCCGGCACCTGGCCCGCACTCTGCACCCCGACATCAACCCCGTCGACCACGCCGAATTCGCGCGCATCAATTCCGCCTACCGCACTCTCCTGAAGCTCCTGAACGTCTGATACAGACACAGGCAAAATTGTGCAGCGGATACTTTACAAGAGGCGGGTTTGTTCGTATGATTAATGTACGTCTCTGCGAGCGGAGGTTTTGTCATGAATAAACTTGTGGGCCTTCTTGTAGCTGGTGGTCTGGCATGTGGTGTTCAGGCCATGGCTTTTGACGAAGATAAATTCAGATCGGCACTTGAATCATTCAGCCGTGTTTCTTTACCGCCGGTTGCCGGTTCGGTCGAAAAGGGCATGCCCGCCAAAGGTTCAGGCGACAAGGGCGCTCCAGCGCAGAATGGCAAAGACTTTGTCTGGCTGAAGGCCGAAAAGGTCAACCAGCAGCTCGAACTGCTGATTCGCGGCATCGAAGGCGCCAAAGGCGTGGCGACCGCTCTCGCCGTGATCACCAACCTCTACAACAGCGACAAAATCTCGGTTGACGTGGCGCTCACCGCCGTGCAACTGCTCAAACTGAGAGCGACTTTCCTGAAAGTTTTCGTCACCAACGGCGACACTGAGCTCGAAGTGATGATCAACATTCTCGACGAACACGAAGCCGACTTCACCGGCAAAAAGGCCGCCGCCGCCAGCAACCCCC
>JAKQKW010000350.1 GCA_029560455.1 Candidatus Rifleibacteriota bacterium | reverse complement strand
ACTGGCTGAATCGGTAGGTCTTGGCAACCGCATCAACCTGTTCATGCAGACCTGTTTCTTCGAAATCTCGAAGATTCTGCCGCGCGATGAATACATGAAATACCTCAAGGACGCCGCCAAAAAGACCTATGGCAAAAAGGGTGAAGAAGTCGTCAAGATGAACTGGAAAGCCATCGACATGGCCGTCGAAAATCTTTTCGAAGTGAAAGTTCCGGCCAAAGCGACTGCCAAAACCAAGCTCAAAGCCGCCATGGTTCTCAAGAGCGCTCCCAAACTGGTCAAAGACGTTCTCGAACCAATCCTCGCCGGCAAGGGCGACGACATTACCGTTGGTCAGATGCCTCTCGATGGGACCTACCCGACCGGCACCAGCCAGTATGAAAAGCGCAACGTCGGCATCTACATGCCAGCCTGGGATACAGAAACCTGTATTCAGTGCGGCATGTGCGCTCTCGTCTGCCCGCACGCCGCGATCAGAACCAAGGTTTATGATCCGAAGCTGGCGACCAAAGCTCCGAAGACCTTCAAGACCTGCAAAGCCAAAGGCTTTAAAGAAGATCTCGGCTTCACCGTTCAGGTTGCTCCCGAAGACTGCACCGGTTGCGGCGCCTGCATCAGCATCTGTCCGGCTTTCCAGAAAGATGCCAGCGGCAAGAAACTCGAAACCAAAGCAATCAATCTCGCTCACAAAGATGAAGCCATGCGCGCGAACGAAGCCGAGAACTGGGATTTCTTCCTCAACAAGATACCTGATCCCGATCGTTCGCTGGTCAATATCAACACCATCAAGGGCACTCAGTATGTTAAGCCGTTGATCGAATTCTCAGGCGCCTGCGCCGGCTGCGGCGAAACCGCCTACATCAAACTGGTAACCCAGATCTGCGGTGATCACCTGATGATCGCCAACGCCACCGGTTGTTCATCGATCTATGGCGGCAACCTGCCGACCACTCCTTATGCTACCCGCGCTGATGGTCGTGGCCCGGCCTGGTCGAACAGCCTGTTCGAAGACAACGCTGAATTCGGTATGGGCATGCGCCTTGCCACCGACAAGATGATGCAGGAAGCTGTCGAACTGCTTAACAAAGCGGTTGGTTGCAAATGCGACTGTTCGCCCAAGCTCAAGGCTATTGCTGACAAGATTCTTGGCAATGCCCAGAAGACTCAGGAAGAAATCGAAGCACAGCGCGCCAATGTTGAAGAGCTCAAGGCTGCGGTCAAGAGCTGCAAAGATGCAATCTGTGTGCGCCTCGCAAAAATGGCTGATTATCTGGTCAAACGCTCGGTATGGGTCATCGGCGGTGACGGCTGGGCCTATGACATCGGTTACGGCGGACTCGACCACGTTCTCGCCTCTGGCAAGAACATCAAGCTGCTGGTTCTCGATACCGAAGTCTATTCGAACACCGGTGGTCAGATGAGCAAATCGACTCCGCTCGGCGCCGTTGCCAAGTTTGCAGCCGGCGGCAAATCGATGCCCAAGAAGGATCTCGGCATGATCGCCATGAGTTATGGCAACATCTACGTCGGCAAGATCAGTCTGGGCGCCAATCCGGCTCACGCTCTCAAGACCATGCTCGAAGCCGAAGCCTATGATGGCCCGGCTCTGATCATTGCTTACAGCCACTGTATCGCCCACGGCATCGATATGTCACAGGGTCTGATGGAGCAGAAAAAAGCGGTTGAATCAGGTCACTGGCCGCTCTTCCGCTTCAACCCCGACAACATAGCTCAGGGCAAGAATCCGCTGAGTCTCGATTCGAAAGAACCAAGCATTCCTCTCGAAGAATACGTTTTCGGTGAAAACCGCTTCAGAATGCTGAAGAAGACCAATCCAGATGCAGCTAAAGCATTCGCCGAGCAGGCTCAGAAGGACGTCAAGCTCAGATACAGCGTTTACAAGCAGATTTCTGAAATCAAATTCAGCTGATCGCTTAGAACCGACAGCCCCCGCTTCGGCGGGGGCTGTTTTTTTACCCTGTATACAACTTCGGGTGCTTCTGATAGAATCAGGCCCATGTCAGTCAAATGCGTAGTTACAATCAGGCCACAGATGATCAAAGATGCGGCAGATTTTTATCGCATCATCAAAGATGGCAATTTTCCATTTTTCCCGACCAATATCAAGTCGATAACGGCTGAAAAACGCTTTTTGCGAAAGAGCCGGGAGCAATGGAAAAACAAAAAGGCCTTCAACTTCAGCGTATTACTCCGTGGTAAAGTTGTCGGCGCCGTAGGCCTTATACCAGAACGCGACCGCCCCTACAACGTTGAAATTGGTTATTTTATCGACCGTGAACATCATGGTAAAGGCTTCGCCTTACAGGCGGCCTTACAGGCAG
>JAKQKW010000040.1 GCA_029560455.1 Candidatus Rifleibacteriota bacterium | reverse complement strand
TGCCGCGGGGTGAATTAATACTCTGGTAAAATTGCCTTGTGCGGGTTGCTATCAGGTCTGGTCGACTTTTTTGTCGCGCAGAAAGAAGCTGAAGACAATGGGCACCAGAAACATCGAAATGATCGCTGAAGACAGAATGCCGCCAGCTGAAGATATACCGATGTCGGTGCGCAGTTCTGAGCCGATGCCGCTGCCAAAAGCCATTGGCAGCATGCCAAGAACCGCAGCCAGAGTGATCATCATTACGGGGCGCAGACTGGTGCCGCACGCCTGGACCAGAGCCTGTTTTTTCGGCATTGCCCCGGTGGCTGCCAGATTATTGTATTCTTCAAGCATCAGAATCGCATTGTTAACGACGATACCGATAAGCATGACGCCACCCATGAGAACGAAAATCGAAATGGAATAACCGGTAAGGTATAAAGCCCAGAGCATGCCGATCAGCATGGGAGGGATCGACAGCAGAATAATGGCAGGCATCGTGAATGATTCCATTACCGCTGCAAGAGTCAGTAATACAAGTACCACGGCGATCACGGCGGCCTCGGCAAGGTTCATTTGCGCGTCATGCATCATTTCAACCTGACCCCTCGCATTAAACTCGTAGCCGACCGGCATTGCCTTTCTGGTAAATTCGTTGATGTAATTCATGGCTTTGCCCATCGGCAGACTTGCTGACAGGTAAGACTCGAATTTGGAAATACGCTGCTTATCTTTGCGGATAATCTGAATTGGTGCGATAACCTGGTCGAGCTGACCAAAGTTGGTTAAAGCGATCTGCTTGCCATCTTTGCCGGCAAAACTAAATTCTTTAACCTGCTCTGAACCTTCGTTTTCGGCAAACTTGACCACTATGTCATAGTTACGATCACCTTTTTTGAAGGTTGCAGCCTTTAACCCCTCAACATTGCCCCTTAGCGCCGTACCCAGATTAACCGCAGCCATCTGCGATTCGCTTAGAACATTGCGCTTGGGAATAACTTTGATTTTCCTTTTGCCGGCGCGCACTGTAGTATCCATTGAAGTAAAACCGACAATGTTCTCGGCTTCGCTCTTTACAGTGGTAGCAATCTGATCGAGGATATTGAGATTTTCGCCACTGAACTCAACCTGTAATGGGGCATCACTGCCACCTGCCGGGCTCGGAATGCTGATTGTGACAATTGCATCGGTAAAAGTACTGAAAGTTGCTTTCGTTTTCGCAAGAAATTCATCAATAGAAATACTTCGTTGGTCTTTGTCGGCTATTCTGAGCTTGACCTCTGCGAGATAAACCCCCTCTGAAGAACGCCCAAAACTGCCATCTACCTTGCCAATACCACTGAGAACCGAGCTGACATCGGGCAGGGTTCTGGCTAGCCTTGCCGCCTCGAGAGTGCGCAATCGCGTTTGTTCCAGGCTATAACTGGTCGGAAATTCAAGTTTGATGGTGATGTTACCCATGTCTGCCGTAGGCATGAAACCGCCACCAATAAGCGGAGCCAGCGACAGCGCCTGCGCCATCAGCAGAACAAATGCAATGATAAAGAGTGCGCTGGTGCCCATGCTGTTTTGCGCCATGGTTATCAGATCCATATACCGCTGGGTCACCCAGCTAAGGCCCTTGTTGAAGCCTGTTTCCAGTTTCTTCAACAGTCCTGATTCGCTTGTGTCCTTTTTTAACAGAATCGAACTGAGCAGCGGGATGATGGTAAAGGAAAGGAACAGCGAGACCGCTGTCATAATCAACATTGTAGTGGCAAGAGGCTTTAGAAACATGCCAACCATGCTGCCCATATTGGCGATGGGGAAAAGCACGACAATGTTGGTGCCGCTGCTGGCTAGGACGGGCACTGTTGAAGCGCTGGTGCCCTCTATTGCCGCTTTTTTAGCATCGCCGGTTTCGGCGAATCTTTTCATTATGGCTTCTAGTACGACCAGCGAGTTGGTTACGAGAATACCAACCGAAAGACCAATCGAAATCAGGGTTGACAGGTTAAGCGTGTAGTTCAGATACTGCATGAAAAAAAAGCCGATGATGATGTTCAGAGGCATGGTTATGCCAGCAATCAGCAGAATCTTAAAGTTGTAAAGAAATAGAAAGAGAATAAGGGCGGTCAGCAGAATCCCTTGAAAAATATTATCCCAGGCGCTGCTGGCATTTGCCTGAATAAATCTGGCATCGTCGGAGACCCAGTTCAGTTTCCAGCCGGCCGGCAAAGTCGCAGAAATTCTGGCGATGGAATTCTGTAAATTCTCTACGGTGGCAACAGCATTGGCATCGCTGCGTTTAACAATTTTGATCGCGATGCATGGCTCATTTTCAAAAAAGGCTATCTGTCTGAGATCAGCCGTCGCCATTTTTATTTCGGCTATGTCTTTGAGGAAAATAATCCTTCCGTCGCTTTTGTTGCTGATTTCAAGCTCTTTGAGGTTGTCGATTCGCGAAACATCGCCGCTGAATTCAACGCTGATTTCAGTGCCAAGCTCTTTAATGCGCCCAACTGGAATTGTCTTGATTGCTGAGTTGACTGTATAGACCACATCCAGGGTTGACAGGCCTCTGGCGGCAAGCTTTTCGCGGTCAATCAGAATTTGAACTTCACGTTTTGCGCCACCGATCAATTCTGCATCAGCAACACCGTCAACAACCGTCAGCTTATCTCTCAGAGAGTTGTCGGCATAGTCATAGAGTTCTTCTATCGTGGCTTGACCGGTAAGTGCCAGGTTGGCGACGGGTTTTGAGTTGATATCGAACTTCAAAACCTTTGGATCTTCAATGTCTTCCGGCATCTCAGCCCTGGCTAGATCCAGTTTTTCCCGCACGTCTGTGGCTGCGACATCGACATTGGTGCCGAGATTGAATTCGAGAAGAGTCTGGCAGGCGTTTTCCATACAGGTTGAGCTTATGTGTTTAAGCCCTTCGAGAGTCATCATCCGGTCTTCAATTCTTTTGGCGATATCGGTCTCGATCTGCTCAGGACTTGCGCCAGGAAATACCGTGACCACCGTGATATACGGAATATCGACTTTGGGCATCAACTCAAGGCCCATCTTGAAAAACGAGTAGATACCCAGGAGGGTGAGCCCTATCAGCAGGGCAGACATGGCAACGGGGCGTTTAACTGATGCTGTGGCTAAAAACATTGTCTGCTCCTATTCGATTACGGTTACCGGTAAGTTGTCCTTAAGCATGAATTGGCCCTCGGTTATGACTGTGCTGCCAATGAGGAGTTCTGGTTCTTTTATTTCTGTGAAGCCCTCAAACTCTTCGCCTTTTTTTACAGTTAACTTGTGGGCGATACCGTTTTCGCAGGTGAAGATGGCGCATTCATCGCCGTTATCGACTAACGCTCTGGTCGGCACGGTTATAGCAGACTGCTCGTTAATCAGAAGCTTCATTTGTAATGATTGCCCGGGTTTTAGGTTGCGAGTGCCTGCTTCAACCAGACACTTGATTTCGAAAATGTGCATTTTCGTATCAATGACCGGACTTACATAGGTTACTTTCAGCTTTGGCGAAAGGACTTCGCCGTATAAAGTCAGCTCAGCTTCGGTTTTATCCTGAATGATGCTTGAGCTGTATTCAGCCGGAATAAAAGCGCTGATCAGCAACTTTTCGGTGTTGTCAATCTTGAACGCTGGCTTGCCTGGTTGTCCCATTTCGCCAATTTCGATATGTTTTTCGCTGATATAGCCATCTATGGGGGCAATCACGATTGAGTCGGCCAGATCTTTTTCGGTCATCTGCAGGTTGATAACCGCCTGTTTTGCCTCTGCCTGTCCGAGTTCGAGAATTGCTTTCTTGAGTTCGACTTCAGCGACTGCTGAAAGGTATTCGGCTTCGTGGTTGTCAAAGCTTTCCTGCGTTATGGCCTGTTTTTCGAGCAAAGATTTGTGACGTGCGTAACTTTTTGATTTTTTGTCGAGATCGATCTGTGCTTTGCGCAGCAGGGCTTTTCGCTCTTTTTCTACAGCCAGAACAATGGAAATATTCTGGCGCGCATTATCTACTTTCTGTTGCAGTTTGAGGTTATCGATTTCGAATAGGCGGGTTTTGCCTTTTTCGACACGACTGCCTTCGTCGACAAACAGTTTTTCGACCACTCCTGAGATTTTTGGTGCAACAAAAGCGCTCTGATACGACTCGACCTTGCCATACACATTTATGGTTTTGAGAAACTGCCTTTTGGTTACTGGCGATAACTTAACCGGAACCTTGCTTTGCGAAGATGCATTGTGCTGTGCATCTTCTCTGCTTCGCTCAAGCCCGGCATTGGCGGTATGTATCTGTGCGAACGATACCAGCCCGAGAAGACAGATAACAGCTAATAGAGCTATCCATAGTGATTTTCCTGATTGTGTGTGCATCTTTTGCCATCCTTAAGTCGATTTATAATGAAGTTGAATTTGTTGCAGATAACCAATGTAACCCTGGACTGATTGGTGATTGCAGGCAGGTCAATCTCAACTTTTCATTGCGTTTTGCCTCTGGAGAAACTATCTCCAGTAAAACAATACAAACATGATACAAGCATAAACCGTGCCAGGCGTTGGGAGCCGTTGAAATGCACTAAAGATCAACATTTAGCGCGAACTCGGATTGCTTCTGTTTTATTTGATAGTTTTTGGCTGTTTAATGTGATAGAATGTGTTTAATATGATAGTTTGGCGAGTTTACAGATGAGGTTAGATTGTTTTGAAAAATGCTAGTGCCGAAGAATTTTTTCGTGAAGTAGCCTTGAGAATTCATAGCAGTCTCGAAGTTGGCGAGGCTATTAAAGCTGCTTTTAACTATATGCGCGATTATATTCCAATGGATATGATGGGCATGTATCTCGCTGCCGACGTTGACGACGGTGGAGTCAAGATTTATTCGGTGGCCAGGTATGGACAACGCCTTATCAACGAGCCAGACAACATCAAAGAGCCTATAATGTGGCTTAACAGCAAAGAAGTCAGCGAACTGGAGACTTTTGAGAAGAGTCAGCAAAGGCCGATTACCATTGATAACTTTGGCAAGTTTCCACTGCCGTTGCTTAAGATCTTTGCCAATATCGAACGTTACTCGATGGTAAAAATGGAAATAGGCTCAGGCAGCTATCGCAGCTGTTCACTGCTTGTTGCCAAAAAGGGCAGGGATGTCTATCAGCAGCACCATGTTGATTTGCTGCTCTCGGTAAGGGAACCGTTTTCCATTGCCATGAGCAATGCAATCAGATATCTTGAGCTGTTGCAGCTCAAAGAAGGTCTGATTGACGAAAATCAGATCATGAAGACCGACCTGGAGAGAGCTGGTGGAGATCTGGTTGTCGGAGCAGATTTTGGCCTGCGCCGGGTGATGGAAATGGCCAGAACTGTCGCCCGGACTTCTAGTCCTGTTTTGCTGCTTGGGGAAACCGGTACCGGAAAAGAAGTAATTGCCAAAAACATACATCAAACCAGTCCGCGTCGCGATGGCCCCTTTGTTAAAGTGCAGTGCGGTGCCATGCCGGAGTCGTTGCTTGACAGCGAGCTTTTTGGTCATGAGAGGGGTGCTTTTACTGGTGCTGTTTCAGTTAAGAAGGGGCGTTTCGAACGTGCCAACAATGGCACAATTTTTCTTGATGAAATTGGCGAATTGAGTCTGGAAGCACAGGTAAAGCTACTCAGGGTGCTTCAGGAAAAGGAATATGAGCGGGTCGGCGGGCAACATACGCTTAAGGTTGATGTGCGGGTTATTGCCGCGACCCATCGTAATCTGCTTGAGATGGTTCATGCCGGCAAGTTTCGTGAAGATCTCTGGT
>JAKQKW010000289.1 GCA_029560455.1 Candidatus Rifleibacteriota bacterium | reverse complement strand
CGTCGAAATAGTAAAAGACTGATCATGCACAAAAGAAACGGCACTGTTCTGATCACAGTTCTGGCAATATTTGTGCTCGTCTTTATGATAGGCATGGGCTTAAATCGCTTTTCATCATCTATCCGCCGGCAGACGAACAGAACCGGCGAAGACAGTCTGGTCGAACTGACCGTGCAGGGCCTCGCAATAGCCGCATTTCACAAGATTCAGGCAGATCTTCTTTCTGAGACCCCATCTGACGGGAACCGACTCAAAAAGGCGCTCGCCTCGCCCAGGCCGAATTTAAAAGAAACCGCGTATGTGCTCGAAAGAGGAAATTCTGAATTCGCAAAAATCGCCGAAAACATTGCAAAACCTCTGCGAGAACAGGGCGACTTCAAATACACGATTTATTACCATATTGACGACAAAGACTTTGTTGCAGACCTGTCGGCCCGTGATCCCCGCGAAAAGGAGGGGCACATAAGGCTGCGCATTGGTACCAGCTACAGAGGCATCGATGATGAATTCACCTTCGCCTGCAAAATCAAGGTGACATCGGCCTGGATACCTCTGTTGTCAAAGTTCAACCTGTTCATCGAAAATCCCGAATCCGACATAGACAAATGGCGCTTCAACACTGTCAGAACCAAACCCGACGGTGACCTGATTGCCGGCTCACCGAGGCCAATAGTGCTCGACAACGGCGAGCGAATCTCAGGCAAAGGCATGATGGATCTTTCCACCTATGTCAAATCGCGCGTCGGCTGGGTGTTTTTCGGCGGCGAGGCGCCAACGATATTGAATCTTGCGCAGGGAACCAACGAATTTGGCGAGTTCTTTCACCTCTACGAAACCTGGGATACGGCACTGAGCCAGTTTGTCGGGTTCTACGAAACCGCTTACTACAACTACAGTTGCAATGGCATAAACGGGCTCGTCGCCACCGTCCAGTGGGATAAGGGAATCGCCGATGAAGCCGGTGCCGGAGCATATCCAGCTCACTGGTACAATATTGTCAAAGGAACTCCCGACGAACAACGAATGACGAAGAACTCTGTCTTTCGACTATATGGAACCGATAAACAGCAGACGCCAACGCTGGTGCTCGGCCGGGTTTTTCGCGGCATGATTTCTGCCCGCGGCTACCAGACCAGTCCCAAAGGCCTGATTCAGGCAGAGTTGTTTCAATGGGTTCCTGCCAATCAGTGGCCGGAATATATTTCTTACGACACCAGCATCGCCGGCCGTAACGGCCTGTCGAGCATTGCAACCGTCGCCCGCGAGATTCTCGGACTCGACGAGGGCGACCTTGATACTTACCGTGAAAAATACGCCAGTCAGGCAACTCAGCAGGGCTACAACGCCTCGCTTGCCTTTATCGCAACCAACCGGACAACAGCCGATCCTTACAAACATTTTGCCGGATGGTTTTCCAGGGTAATGCAGGCTAACAGCAATATCGATGAGATGAATCAACTTCCAGTAGATATTGGCGGTCACAAGGCGGGCTCGCGGATTCCGAATCTCAGCAGCATGTTGAGCAGCCTTTCAG
This sequence comes from Candidatus Rifleibacteriota bacterium, assembly GCA_029560455.1. The sequence goes on along the minus strand of JAKQKW010000289.1, from coordinate 4,269 downwards.
CCAAAGCCTGTTTCAGCATCAACATCGATCAGGCTCTGAAAGAAATCGATAAAGAGGGAGCGCAGCAGGCTTCGCTGCTCGACATTCTTGCCTTGCGCGGCATCTACCGTAAATCGACAGCAACGCTCGATCCTGATGGCTGGATAGTGATCAGAAGCAGTTCAAAGATCAAGCTGTTGATCGACCAGCCGATAAAAGTGACGAGCAATGGCGGAATAATTCTCGAAAAGGGCGACATGCTCCTGGCCAGCAACATCGACGCCGGAAATTACCTCAACAAACCCGGAGACGAACGCAGCAACACGCCAGCTCACACACTTCAGCTGATTACTCTCGACGGCAACATCGCGGCCGGAGCCTGCAATATCGACGCTACGCTGATTGCGAACGGCAACGTTCTTTTCCTCAAAGAGAAGCCGATCATCAGGGGTGCGGTTGCGACAAAATGGTATGACATCGCCAACGCTTCTGCAGGCGCAGATATTCACTACAATCAAACTCTCGCGCTCGAAGCCGCAGATGGCTCAAACCATCTCGAACTGCTTTCATTCAAGCTCAATCCGACCCCGGTATATTTAAAATGACAAAATTCACTCATGATAAAACAGCCTTTTCACTGCCTGAAGTGCTGATCGCAATTGTATTGCTGGCCCTTGCCGCCGTCTCTATTTTTTCGATGTTCAGCCAGGCCCGCACAGGCACAATACAGATCAGAGAAGAGGTCAACGCTATTTCGTATGCTACGACGATACTGAACTATGCCCGCGCCCTGCCCTTTGACGACCCATTTTTGCGCCCAGTTCAGGATAAAAAAATCGATGAACTGGTTGCGACAGGTGATGCAATGGCTCAGCAGCTGCTTAAAATCGAGCCACAGTATGAATGCTTATTCTCTGTTTCGTTGCATGAACCTGCTGAGTCGAATTATGCCTTCAAAGTTATCAAAACAGAAGTTTATTGGGCTTCTGCCGGAGGCATCAAGCGCAAAACCGTATTAACCGGCTGCGTAGTGGGGGCGCCAGAATGAAAAAACATGGGCTCACACTTGTAGAACTCGTCGTTGCAGCGCTTATCGCGGTTCTGATGCTCACCGCCATTTATAAACTCATGAGCGACTGGATGAGATCTTCGGTCAAAGGCACTTCGCATTTATCGAACATTCAGGTCGCAGTGCTCACCAGTGCCCAGATCGAACACGATCTGCAACGAGCCACCAACGTAGTTATAACCGGTGATGGATTTCAGATAAAAACTCTTGAAGACGTTGGCGGTAATCGAAAAGAACTCGACATCGCCTACGAAAAAGCATCTGGCAAAGATGGTTTACGAAGAACAGTCAACGAAAATGGCGTAGTGATTCACGACAAAATGCTCGGCGATGGTTTTCGCATCAATAAAGTCAATGGCGAACCAATACTGAAGAAAGTCAGCTTCTCAGGCGACAGGTTCACTGCCAGAATTTTGTTCGAAGTGGCCTCTCCCAAAAACGAAGAGCCTCATGTCATACAAAAAATGATTTTCTGCCAGAACTGCCGCGAGAACCTGCTGATCAAAGACTGGAAAGATTGATCGTTCTGTTATTGGCCATAGACCTAAATTCAGGGCAGCTTTAAAACGACGCCGACGCAGCCGTGATCGGAGATACCTTCTTTGAAGCCGCTCACCCAGCTCTTGCCTTCTTTCGCGAGACCTTTGTTAACATATATGAAATCGATCTTTTCTGAGCCCTGCCCCTTGTCTTGAAATGATTTGGGCCAGTAAGTACCGCCAGAATCTTCAGATGCATCAGTCATACTCTGGTTGACTAAATTGATGTTGTCAGATCCTTGATGAGAGTTGAAATCTCCCATCAGAATCGAAGGCTCCGACCGACTCGCAATGATCTTGATGATTTGTTGCAACTGCAGATTTGATTCGGCACTGCTCAAACTGAGATGAGTGACGAACACTCTGACTTTGCCTTTATCGCCCAGATCGATCAAGGCCTCGAGACAGCCGCGCTGCTCATTCTCTTCTTTGGCGCGATAGAGTTTGTGGTTCTTGCTCCAGACGATCGGGAACCTTGAGAAAATGGCGTTTCCCATGCCAATCACGATCAGGCCAAAACGGTGATTTTCGCCATAAACCCGGTATTTAAGACCGGAATGCATGCCAATCAGAGCCGGCTGATCAGACAGACCGCCGCGCAGATCAGCGGTCGAAATTTCGGTGCAGCCGGCAATATCGAACTTCTGATTCTTCAGCAGCCATGCCGCTCTTAAAAGATTCTGAGGTTTGCCGCCGACCTCGTTGAGGCCACCGCGGTCATTTCCACGGCCATAAGCGATATTGTAAACCGCAACGCGCAGCTTGTCAGAAGTGAGTTTAGCGGCTTCCCCGCCGGTGAGTTTCTGTATGACAGTTTGTACTCCAGACACGATCTGCTCTGCCAAACCGGCATGAAGAACAGTATTCGTAAGCAGAAACAGCAGACAGGCAATCACTAAGGCTCGCGTGGGTCTTCGCAATGAAATCATATCAGTCCTCCTTGGGGCCTTCTATCTTCATCTGCTTGAGCAAATCTCCGGGCGAAAGGGCTGACGGCTCATTCTGCCCGGCATCGTGCTCATTCGTTTCATCAGGCACTTTCACTCCAGAATTGTTCTCTGGCTCTGCTGTCGAGCGGCTCAGACTGGCGGGAAAATCTGCCCAGAAAGCTGACTGCCGGGCGGATATTTTTGAGGCCGCGTATGCTGCGCCTGAGATGACCGCAGAGTTGGAGCTCTCAAGATCATGCTTTGCGCCAGCAGCTTCTATGCGCAAACGGCCCTGTATCATAACTACTTCAGTGCTCTGCAATTCCTTGATCACGCCGAAAGAGGTTCCAACAACGATTATTTCAGCATCATCGGTCGAAACGGTAAAAGACTTTGCGCTCTCACGCTTCTTTATCTCAAAAAAAGCATGGCCGCGGGCAATCTGCACGTTATCTTCGCTGACAACAAAACTGCCGGGCCCGGCCAGTTTTATCGTGCCGATCTTCTGGTTCTCGACGATGCGTGACGCGCCGGCCGCCAGTTCAAAAACTTCTGAATAAGCTGGCTCAACCTTTACCGGGGACTGACCGGATTCAGGCGCATGCGCAATCACTGCCGGCGGCACAGCTGGAACTTCCGGCTCCGGAATCACTGGAACAACTACAGGAGCAGGAGTCTGCACCCGGGTTTCCGGTGAACTGAGCAACAACCCTGCGATGATGATAAGCAACGCACCGGCGGCCAGCAGAATGTAGCGCATATAGCCTGTTGAAGCAGGTGCTGGCGATGCATCGATCTTCTGCATTACATCGGCGACCAGATCGACCTCGGCCTTGACTTCGAATCTGGCTAACGTTTCGGCGCCACACTGTGCGGCCTCAAGTTCAGCCAGGCAGTCTGTGTGCTCTTCGAGATATTTTTTTACGGCAGCATGCTGTTCGGCGGGCAGGTTGCCCTCCATGTAGTCGAACAGTTCGCTTTCGCCCGGTTTGTATTCCATATTTTACCTTAATCCAGATCAAACCCAACTTCTACAAAAGCTTCGGCCATCAGCCGGGATGCTTTTTTGCTGACAGGAGGTCAGCGATACTTGGCAGCATCAGGATAGATGCTGCCGGGTGCTCCAGCGATTCGCTTCGCTCACAAGCTTACGAAAAAGCAAACCCGTCTTCAGGCCTCGCGACAAAATTCAATGCTCGTTTATTTAACTTGAGTTCACAACCACTATCTATAAAAGTACTTCGCTCATTACCAAAAAAGGTTACAAAAAAAATCATTTATCAGACCCATTCGAACCAAGATTTTCGCCAAGTATTTTTCTGGCTCTGAAAAGCCTTACCTTAACCAGTTCGAGAGAAATCTCAAGAATATCGGCAATCTCTTTGCAGCTGCGCTCGAGAAAATAATGTAACCAGACCGTCATTTTAAGATCATCTCCCAGCCCGTCAAAGGCTTTGAGAACTTTTTCGCGCTGCTCTGCCCTGACCTGAACATCGAGCGGGTCAGGAAATTCGGCCGGCAGATCGAGAACTTTCGCGGGGCGCCGGCTTTTTCGCAGATATTGATAACAGTGATACACAGCAATTTTTAGAACCCAGTTGGTCAGCGAACGTGTCTGATCGAAACGGGCAAGGCTATTGTAGACCGCTATCAGTGCATCCTGCGTCAGGTCGCGTGCTTCTTCGGTATTGCGGGTGTAATGAAGCGCCATGCCATATATGCGATTCTGATAGCGCCTTACGATATCGGCAAA
>JAKQKW010000281.1 GCA_029560455.1 Candidatus Rifleibacteriota bacterium | reverse complement strand
CGCTGGCTGCGAATACCTTCCGGGAGAACCCCTCCGACAGTTCTGCGTCATCATCTCGGCGCGCCGCAGTCGCCGGGCTTCAACTTTCAATTCAGCTACGAAAAAACGCCGGTCAAGCCACTGGAACGTCTCATCAACCGGCAATACCCGAGGCTGCACCTGCCCCGGTCTACAGCGAGGAACTGCCGGGTGCCGGGCATAATGCCATGAAACTTGAAGAGCTCGACCGTGAAGCCCAGGAAGTTCTGGCAAACCCACCAGCTTCGACCTCATTCACCCACCCTTTTCTGCAGGAGCAGGAAAAAACAGAAAATGCCAGCCTGACCGAGTCCGTTTCAGGCACCAGCCCTGATCTGCCGGCAGAAAACATTGCCGGCAGTTCTTCTTTGTCGCTGGCCAGTGGCACAATGCCGGCGTCTGGTACAACAAACACCGGAGCAACCGGTACGACGGTCACAACAGCAACTGGTGCGGCGGTTTTGCCTGCAGCGGTCAAGACAGCATCAGGCACAGTCACGCGCAACTAGCGGTTCAGGCGTTGGCGTTGCGCTTTTTAAAACAGGCCGGGCAATAAACCGGAGTATCTTTGCACGGAACAAAGGTCAGTTTTGTCTCACAGCCACAGTCACTGCAGATCGCCATTCGTCGTTCGCCCGGTGTTTCCCAGATCTGGTCAAGACGGGCATTGATACATGCCTCGCAGAACATCGGCTTGCTGTTATAGCCCTTTTCGACCATAAAACGGCGTTTTTCGCTGACCATATTCTTTTCAAGACCACAGCTGCGGCAAATAAAAGTTGTTGCTTCGGGTAGCATGAAAAGTACTCCATATACGCTTGACGTTTCTATCATTATACACTATCTGAAGCCTTTCAGATAGTGTGTTTGACACAAATAACCGTCTATGTGGCAAAATCTGGCGGCAGAAAGAAAAAATGAAGCTGATTGAGTCGGGTTTTATTTTCTGCTAACATGTACAACGATGTCACAGGCAAAAACATACAAGGTTATTATTCCATACAGTGAGTCGGCGACCCCGCGCAAGAAGTTCAAGATAGAATACACCGTCGAGGCTTCTGACCGCATTACCGCGCTGAAAAAAGCAGAACGCGAATTCGACTCGTATGCAGACTACAACAGTGCCTCGTGGGTGCGTACAATTGAGCGCGAGAGCATCCGCATCTGGAAGCTCATGCCTGACATGCCACAGACACCGCAACACATCGACGAACTGGCGGCACAGCTTTCTTCAGGCGACGAAGATGTTGTCTACAACAGTCTGAAGGCGCTCGGCGACATCGAAGATGCGTCAGCCAGTTCCGGAATCATCGCCCTGTTCAACCATGCCAACCCTGAACTGGTTGCCCTTGCTGTCGAAACCCTCGGGCGCATTGGCGATCCGAGCAATCTTTACGCAATCCGCAATCTCTATCACCCCGACACAAACCCGAGAGTTAAAGCCTGCATCGTTACGGCGGTCAGCCGGCTTGCCCTGCCTGATGACGATATCGTCGGTTTTCTTACCCACGCCCTGCATGAAGATGACGCGCGGGTGCGCGCCAACGCTATCGAGGCAATCGAAAAGCTCGATCTGCCTGACGTAGCCAGACTGCTGCTTCCGATGCTCAAAGATGAAGACAACCGTGTCAGGGCCAATGTCATCAAAGCACTCTGGAACAAAGACGATCAAAGCAAACTGCTCGACGTTCTCAAGGAAATGGCCAGCGACAGCAACCCCTGGATGAAAGCCTCGGCTGTTTTCGTGCTCGACAACGTCAATATCCCGGGCCGTATCGAGCTTCTGGCAGTCATGGCCATGGAAGAACACCCGAAGATCAGGCAGAATGCGAGAGAAGCCCTGTTCAAAATTGACAACCTCGACTGCCTGCCGAACTGGCTCGAAATAATCAGCAGCGATAAAGAGTTCGCCATGGTGGCCGAAAAGGTTATGCGCCAGGGCGACGCAGCCCTGAACCGCCTTCTTGCCTTTAATGGTCACAGCGAATCGAGTCGGAAGTATGCATCGATGTTGCTCGACATGCTTGAGCAGCATGTTTTAAAAACCTCCGGCTGGATTAACTGGCTAAAAACCAAACAAAAACGACTTTTCAGACAAAACTGAAGCGAAAAACAGCGCAGATTCGGCTGCTGATGCAGCTGCCACACTTAATTGATTCGGGGTTGCCAATGTGTTAACATGGCAAACTATTGAAAATATCACCTAAAATTGACTACAGGCACAGGAATATATGAAAGAACAACCTACAAAAATGAAAACTGTGGCACTATATGCCCTGCTGTTGATCCTGCTGCTGACGGCATTCACCAATGTCACCAGCACCCGCAAGGTAGATCGTCTGAACTATTCTGAATTTCTCAGCATCCTGCAGGGAGAAGACCCTGGGCGTAAGATTCTGCGCATCAAAATCAATGAACGCGAAATCACCGGCCGCATTCAGAAGCAGGTAACCCTTGGCTCGAGCAGCGAAGCTCCGACTTCACATTTTCTGACCGTCACTCCCGATGACCCGGGCCTGATGGAAATCATCAGAAAAAGCGGCGTTATTGTCGAAGCCGAACCGCCGGCACAGATGTCGTGGTGGCTGAATCTGCTGATCAACTGGTTTCCATTCATTCTACTGATCGGCGCCTGGCTTTATATCCTGCAGAAGATGCAGGGTGGTGGCGCCAAGGCCCTCAGTTTCGGAAAAAGCCGCGCCCGCATGGTCGACCCGACCGAAAAGCGCGTTCTTTTCAAAGATGTGGCCGGCGTTTCAGAAGCCAAAGAAGACCTTCTTGAAGTTGTCGAATTTCTGCGCGACCCGCGCAAATTCACCGACCTCGGCGCGAAAATTCCGCGCGGCGTTCTACTTTTCGGCCCCCCGGGCACTGGTAAAACCCTGCTTGCAAGAGCGGTAGCCGGTGAAGCGAATGTGCCTTTCTTCAACATCAGCGGCTCTGAATTTGTCGAAATGTTCGTCGGCGTCGGCGCCTCACGCGTCCGCGACCTTTTCGAACAGGCCCGCAAAAATGCCCCCTGCATCATCTTCATGGATGAAATCGACGCAGTCGGCCGCCAGCGCGGCGCCGGTCTCGGCGGTGGCCATGACGAACGCGAACAGACCCTTAACCAGCTTCTCGTCGAAATGGACGGCTTCGACAATACCAAAGGTATCATTCTTGTAGCCGCCACCAACCGACCCGATGTTCTCGACCCGGCCCTGCTGCGACCCGGTCGTTTCGACCGCCGCATCGTTGTCGATCAGCCCGATATCAGAGGCCGCGAAGAAATTCTGCAGATCCACGTCAGAGACAAACCGATCGCCGATGACGTCAACCTTTCGGTACTGGCCCGCCGCACACCAGGCTTTGTCGGTGCCGACCTCGCCAACCTGACGAACGAAGCCGCAATTCTCGCCGCCAGACACGGCCGAAAAATCGTGGTCATGGCTGATTTTGAAGCATCTATCGACAAGGTCATCGCCGGCTCTGAACGCAAAAGCCGCATCATCTCTGAAAAAGAAAAAGAGAATACCGCTTTCCACGAAATGGGACACGCTCTTGTCGCAGCTTTTCTGCCGGGAGCTGATCCGGTTCACAAGATAACCATCATTCCGCGCGGCATGGCGCTGGGCCTGACCATGCAGCTGCCGGTCGAAGACCGCCTGACCGTTTCGCGCTCGCACCTGCAGAATCAGATCTGTATTCTGCTGGGTGGCCGTGTTGCAGAAATGATCGTTTTCAACGAGCTGACTTCCGGCGCCAAAAATGATATAGAACGCGCCACCAAAATTGCCCGCAAAATGGTCTGCGAACTGGGCATGAGCGATGAAATCGGCCCACTGCACCTCGGCGACGACAACCAGACTGTTTTCCTCGGCCGCGATTTCAACACCCGCAACGATCTTTCCGATGAAACCGCCCGCAAAGTCGACACCGAAATCAGAAAACTGATAGAAACCGCTCTGAAAAAGGCTAACGAAATACTTACCAGCAACCGGACCCTGCTCGACAAGTGTTCAAAAACCCTGCTCGAACGCGAAACCATCAGCGCCGAGGAATTCAAAGAACTTATAGAAGGTCGCGAATTGCCGCCACTGCCCGCCGTAAAACCGCTTCTCAATGTTATCGAGGCCATCGAAAAGGCTGGCGAAGCCGACAAAAAAGAGACCAAAAGCGCTAACAATAAAAACCCTGAAGGGGAAAACTACATCAAGGACATCTGACCTTTGAATAAACGCAAATTTCTTTTTGTTCTTGGCACCCGACCGGAAGTCATTAAAGTGGCTCCGGTCGTTTTTGCTGCCCGCGAAACCGGGCTGGTCGAGACAGAAATACTGCACACCGGCCAGCATCTGGAACTTGCGGCCGAAATGTTCAGACATTTTCGCCTGCGCCCCGATTTCGACCTTGCGGTCATGCAGCCCGACCAGACACTCTTTCAGCTGACATCGAGAATTACCGAAGGCATCGGCGAGATCGTCAGCCGCAACGATTACGACATGATTTTCGTGCAGGGCGATACCAGCTCGGCATTTATCGGCGCTCTCTGCGGCTTTTACCGCAAGATTCCGGTCGGTCATATCGAGGCCGGCCTGCGCACCCTCGACCGCTACAGCCCCTTCCCCGAAGAGATGAACCGACGCCTGGTGAGCCCACTCGCCAGCCTGCATTTTGCCCCGACCCAACGGGCCGGCGACATGCTGGCAGGGGAGGGGATACCCCGCAACCATATAGCAGTTACAGGCAACACGGTTATCGACGCTCTTCTCTGGAGTCTGCAGCAGGACTACCCGGTTCGCGACGACATCAAAGACATACTGGACATGCCAGGCCGCCTGCTTCTGGTTACCACCCACCGCCGGGAAAACTTCGGCGAACCTCACCGCCAGGTGTTTTCTGCGCTTCTTGAGCTGGTAGAGAGATTCAACGACACCCGCATCCTTTTTCCGATTCATCCGAACCCGAATGTTCGCCGTGAAGCCGCGGCCATGCTGAACAATCACCCGCGCATACATCTGACTTCGCCTCTCGACTACCAGAGTTTTATAAGGGCGATGCAGAAAAGCTGTCTGATTCTTTCAGACTCGGGCGGGGTGCAGGAAGAGGCACCCAGCCTCAATAAACCGGTTCTGGTGCTGCGTGAATCGACTGAACGCCCTGAAGGCCTCGATACCGGAGCCCTGAAACTTGTCGGAACCGACAAAACCCGCATAATCGAAGCCGCCAGCGACCTGCTGACAAGCGAAGACAGCTATCAGGCGATGGCCAACGCGCAAAACCCCTATGGCGACGGCAAAGCCAGCCAGAAGATCATTACCACCGCCCTTGATTACATCGACCGGCAGGGCAAAAACCACAGCTGATCATTCCACATTCAGCCACAGTCATGCATGGGCATTATACAAAACACTGGTGGCGCAGAGATTGCGCCGCCAGTGTTTATGCCAGTTCCAGCCGGTGTATGCTTGTAACAACGTAAAAGATCATCAACTCGAATCCAGTATTGCAATATTGCCACACAGAGCAATCATACCCAAACGCCACGAAGCCCTGATCAAAACAAGATTTCCGCCTATACCCTCCGGAGCAGAAACTTGGGAATGAGGCAATTGATATTCGTCATTCCGGGTTAGACCCGAGGAATCCGGAAGTTTAATGCAATTGCCCTGCAATACCGCATTACTACTGAACCATCCTTTTAAAGCCATCTGACAGGAACCATCAAAACACCGCCCGATCCACCGTGGCGGTGTTTTTTTTTGCAATCCACGAGACCCTAGTGCTTTGTCAAAGTTGAATCTGTAGTTTTATCGTCATTCCCGCGAAGGCGGGAATCTCATCGATAAGGCTTAGATCCCTGCCTTCGCAGGGATGACGTAGAGGTAACTGATTTTGCACGTTTAATGTTGAAAGACCACTAGCTCTTTGCCAGCACAACGCTACCAGAAACATCTGATTTTCAAACAGACCTGGCCATTGTATCTGACTTTTCGAGCCTTTTAGACTGGCGGCTACCAATAAAGCCGGCCAGTCGGCCGATAATAATCATTATCTTGATAATCACAATCCGACACAACATCACCAACAACAGAACCACTTCAACAATAATATTGATAATATAATCATTAAATTACTCAACACCCTTTCATTTTACTACAAAAGCAGCAATATCATCATTTTAATTTCAGTTTAAAGTAAAAATTATCAATTTATACAAATAAATAAGCCTATTAACAGTTTGCCGATAAGTAAAACAGCAGCATGCAGAATAAACAGGCCTGCATGCTGCTGTTTGAGCCGGCAGTGGGTAAAAAAATCCCGCGGAGCTGGTGGAGCCGCGGGATTTTTGCGTAACCTTGATCGGGAACGGCCCAGGGGGCCGCGCAATTGTAAAAAAAAGCCACTCCTGTCTGGGGCGGCTCTTACGGGGGCTAATAAACTATCAGACTGGCATCAGCAGCCTCAACGCCTTCTGTTCAGGCTCGGCAAGCCGACCAATAGCAACTTCAAGCCTTGGACCAGCCTTCTTATCAATAAACTGTCTGATAAAATCAATCATTCTCTCGCGCTGAGTGGCATTTCCAGCGGAATGCGCTTTTATCAGATATTCAATATCCTCTGGTTCAGCCAGTTCCATTAAATAATGACCGGCCTCACCCAGCAGTTCAGATTTTGCCAGGCAATAGACACTCAGCTGGCTTTTAAGACCATCTTCATGCGGCATCAGCAGTGATGCGAGCCCCTGAGCATTTATGGCGATCTGCATACTGTCGGGCTGACTGGCAATGTTTTTCAGGGCAGCGAGATTTTTCTGGGCAAATAGCGCGTATAAAGCATTCAGACGAATCTCTCTGGACTCTCCGGGGCGACTGGCCAGTTCTTCAAGAACGCTGCCCGTCTGCTCAACCGAAAAACCGCCCAGGGAAGTTGCCGCCATCAATCGCACTTCACTGGCACTGTCATTCAGCATTCTGGAAAGCACTTCAGGGCTGAGAGCCTCAGAAGCTTTCTGCATAGAAGCAACAGCCGTCTGGCGCACCCATTTGTCGCTATGACCAACACCCTCGTTTATCATTGCGATAAAGGGCAAATTAAAATCAGACAGGTCGACCACCTTGAGCATCACCTGGGCAAAATCAGCATCCAGGCGCTGTAAAACTGAAAAAGTTTCATTCAACAGCTTTTCGTTCTGACCACGCCATTCAAGACGCAGTTGCCGAATGGCCGTCTCAGAGGATGGATTAATCAATAATCTGATAACCGGTTCACCGCCCAGACGCTTAAGGGCTAATAAAGAAGTTTCTACAAACTGGTAGTTCTGAAAATTATCGAGTCCGCCAATCGATTTTGTCATTATCTTGATAATTGAAGGAATACTTCGACTTTCAGAAGCCTTAACAAGAACCTCGATTGCCTTACTCAATCGACCAAGGTCGGCATCTGATTCAAGAATAGTCATCGCCTGATCGCCCAGGTCGCTGATCGAAAAATCCTGATCGTCGACCTTTTCAGATATATCAGCCATCGCAGCAAGCAACCTGGCGTGACAACTCCGATCAGATCTGGCCAAAGCCTTTTTAAGCCGACGAAAAAGCTTTACGCCGTTCTCCGGGTGAAAATAGAAAAAATCTTCGATTTTTTCCGCAACCTTCTGCTGTAGACTCACCGGCAATTCCGGCAACATATCAAGCAGCACCGCAACCGAGTAACCGCCAGCGTCGATAATATCGCATACCGCGTCATTCAATTTTCTGCCCGGCACCTTCTGCAGGCCAAGAACCATTTCTCTCAGGCCCGCAACATCCATGGAGTTTATCTTTACTTTATCTTTTTTACTTTTCTTCATTGTTTCCTGCCTGCAGACATTGTAACAGTCTTTTTAATCTTGAACGGTCAGCGTCAGTCAAAGCCGCGATCCTGACCAGTTTTCCCGTTTCAGTCTTCAAACGCTCCTTCTGCGAGAAGTTGAGGCTTTTTCCAACAATCATGGCTGGCAAAACAGCATAAACCGAATCACATTCGACCGCACGCTGCCAGAAGTTCCAGAATCTGGTGTTTTTATTGCGTATAAGAGAATTTATGGCCGACATCGCCAAAGCCTCGGCATTGCGACCTTCCATCTTTAAAACCAGATCAAATTCGCGCTGGGCCGAAGAAAAATCGCCGGCAAAGAAAAAAGCCTTGCCAAAAAGCAGGTGATCCTCGATAAACCTTGGGTGGTAATCGCCAATCTTCTGCAGATATTTCATAATTCCGCGACTGTCACCGGCAGCGATCGACAACTCAACCTTCGAGATAATTTCAACAAGGCTTTCCATGCCGTCAGAAAAACTTTCCCAGACCTCAAGAGCCTGCTCGGGGCAGCCCAGAATAATACACAATCTGGAAAACCATACCGCAAGCTCTTCGTCGACGGCATTCTTTTCAAAAAGCTGTCTGAAAGACTTCTCTGCAACCGCAAGCTCATCAAGCCTGAGAGCTGTATAGGCATAAAGAAACAGAGCATGTGCTTCACCCGGGTGCTCTTTAAGAATCATTTCAAGCCGACCGGCGGCGCGTGAAAATTCTTTTTCGAAAAGATCGAGTTCGACAAGAGCCAGGTCGAGTTCGGCCACATGCCCAAGATCACGCACCGAATCTTTGAGAACAGCCCTGGCGGCTTCAAGATCTCCTTTCATGGCAAGAGATTTTGCCAGGCTGACCCGGTGAGAGGTTTCGCGTGGCCGACCGAGCACAAGCTCTGAGTATATCTCTGCTGCGCGATCAAATTGCCGGCCCTGAAAAAAGAGATTAGCCAGTTCATCAGCAATAAGAAGGTCTGATGGTTCACGGACACGCAACGCTTCAAGCTCACGGGTCGCAACATCGAGCCGGATGCGGCCATCATAAAGACCGTCAAGAACGTCGTAAACTTCAGTTTCAAACGGACTCTGCCTGAGAGCCATCTGAGAAGCGGCCGCCTTCTTTTTTAAAATCGGAAGCCGCCGGGACATTTCGTTATATTTTTCGCGAAGCATGTGCGGGTCACGAATGGTTTCCATGCCACGGTTGATAGCATCCACCGCCTCTTGAATGCGGCCATCGGCAAGATAGAGATCGGCCAGATTAACCAGCAATTGCTGATTGGCAGGTTCGACCATAATGGCACGTTTCAGGGCGGTCATTGCCTTATCGCGGTTCCCGAGACGCAACTGACAGTCATAAATACCAATCAGCGGCTCTATGGAATCACAGGCAACAGTTGAAGCCCGCCGGTAAATATCGAGGGCTTCATCAAAACGCTCAAGCATCTTCAGATCACCGGCAAGTTCAAGCAGTGCCCGCACATCGGAGGCGATCATATCGACAAGACCCAGCATCAGATCAACCGATTCACGATATCTGCCCATCAACCGCAGACATTTTGATATCAATTTTTTGATATCATTATCAGCAGGTGTTATTTCATAAGCCCGCTGAAAACTTTTCAATGCCGACTCGAAATCTTCACGATAAAGGTAAGCTTTTCCAAGATTGTAAAGCACCAGAGTATTTCCCGGGTCACGGCTCAGAGCTTGATTCAAAGTTTTGATCGCTCTTTCTGCAAGACCCTTCTGAAGACACGCGGCGCCGAGATTCACCAGAATATCAAGGTTTTCAGGATCGAGCCGCAGAGCCTTTTCGTATTCTTCAATGGCATGATCGAAGAGACCGCGCTGCTGCAGATCAACGCCTTTCTGAAACAATTCCACAGATGCGTCCATCAGAATTCCTCCTGGCGCCCCTGGCGCTTGGTAGTTGCGTTGTTCTGCTGTTCTTTAAAGCGCTCAAGATTGTCGATCATGGCTGAATAGTTTTCCACTTCCTGTGGGGCACATTCCTTGAACTTCGAATAAGCTTCAAAATAGCGGAAAAAGATTCTGGAATTCGTGCTGCCCATTTTGTTTTTTGCAATAAATGCCTCAGTTATGGGGATCATGAAACTGTCTTCCTTACCCCATTCCCATTCGAGAAACGGCGTGTCGAAATTATTAAGATAGTCGCAATAGAGAAAGAAAACCGCATAGGGATCATAAAGAAGCCCCATAATCTCTTCGAGATCTTCTTTTACCGGGCGACGACTACTGATAGCCTTTGGCAAACCCGCAGTGGCAATAACCGTCGCTCCCTCTACCGCAGCCAGGCTTTTCAACTCAGATGCAAGAATATTAGACTTCTCGTTAAAGCTCATCTGCTGTTGATTTCGCAACAGAATCTTAAACAGCGGGTCGATGATAACCGCAACCTCGCCACCCTTTTCAAGACGAACTCTTTTTACCTGTTTTTTTATATCGTCGATGAACTGGCGACCATTTGACTCATCGACAAGAATCAGTCGATTGCTCATTTCAGCAACTGTCTGCAAACCACGATTGCGCTTTTCTTCAAAATCCGGACGGGCGCTGTATGGATTTTTGACATAGTCGATCGGCAGCTCGACAGCCTGAGAAACAATTTTGGCAGTAGTATCGAGCCGGTTGAGGTCGAGACTGAAATATAAAACCGTAAGTTCGGGGTTCAGACTGACCAGATCCCAGGCGAGTTGTGTGGCAAAAGTCGATTTGCCCATACCTACCCCGCCGGTAATCAGATAAAACTCTTTCTGAAAACCGTTGAGCTTTTCCATGAGGATCGGGAAATTCGTCTGCAGACCGAGATAACTGCGCTTTCTTGCCCGCTGGTCGTTGACCAGTTCCTGCATTTCGGCAATATGAGAATCCAGACTTCTTATGTAACCGGCACTACCCTGCAAAAAAAGACTTCTTAAAGACTGAATACAGTTTCCAAGCACCTCAAAGGCGTCTTTTTCTCCATGAATAATGCGCTCAGAATACTGAATCATAGCTTTATGAGCTTCCGCTCTGATATTTCGATCGCGAATGCGCTCAATGACCGGTTCGATATCATCGAGCATGGTTATACCAGGCTGCGAAAAAGGTGCCGTAAAAAGCTCGCGCACCCGATCTTCACCACCAACGACGTCAAGTCGGGTCTTCTTGCCCTGTCGCTGGTTAGTCAGCCTTGCGATCAGATTAGGCAGATTCAGGGTTTCCTGGTCTTCGATGATTTCGAGCATGGTTGCCAGCAAAACCCGGTTTGGTTCAGCGCCCTGAAAGTCACTGACCGTAAAATGGTTTTCGAGCAACTGTCGACCGATCACAACAGGTTCAAATGCCAGATTTGCCAGAAGCCGCTCTTCATCGAGCGAAATCTCACGCAGATATTCGACCAGGCCAGCTTTAACATCAATTGATTTTGCAGGGTTCTTTTTTGGCACTTGTACCTCCAGTTGCAAAGGCTTATTCTAATGCACCACCCGCTCCCTGTCAAATGAACAAGGTTGTTGACTTACGGCGCACGATTTGCTACTTATTTTATATCATTACTTAAAATCTGGAAGTTATAAAATGATTACCCGAGAAGCTGATTACGCAATAAGAACGGTAGTTTACCTGGCACAACGCTTTGGGCAGGGCCCGGTTGCCACAACTGAAATCAGTGAGAAAGCCGAAATACCCTATCGTTTTCTGCGAAAAATTTCTCATCAGCTGGTCGAGTCAAAGATCGTCGGCGCTGCCCGCGGAAAACAGGGCGGCATCTACCTTATTCAAGACCCGGAGAAACTGTCGCTTCTCGACGTTCTTAAAATTTTTGACGCAAGATCATGTCATCTCAATGTCTGCTCGGATTCTGACGACGCCTGCAGCCGCTCAACCACCTGCAAGGTATGCCTGCGCCTCAGAGCCTTACAGGAAAAGCTTCACGCCGAGTTTGCCGGCATCAAGTTTTCTGATCTTTAAACAGATTTAAGCCGAATTTTTCACAATCGGCCGGGTTAACAAGAATGGTGTGCTGACCGGTAAATGAAACCCGCCCCGGCATACCCCCCGGAATTCTTTTAACATTAGCCGCTTCGGTCGCATCGACCGCAACCTTACTGCTGTTGCGCGCAAAACTGAACCAGGCTGCAAGAACCGCACCCCTCCAGAGGTCGACTTCGCTCACACTGCCTTCGGCTTTTTTGAGAATCACATGCGCTCCCGGCACATCATTGGCATGAAACCACCAGTCACCCCGCCGGGCAACCTGAAAGGTAAGTACATCGTTCTGACGGGCATTTCGACCAATATAATAACGGCAACCGTCAATTTCGAAATCAGGTTTAACCAGTGCCGCCCGGCCCTTTCGACCCGCAATCGGTTCTTTTGCCTGACCTGAGCCGCGCCGGGCGCGGTATTTTTTTTCTTCACACGGCAGATCTGCTTCATTGCTTGCGTTTTCGGCCAACCAGATCTGCTCATGCAGCCACGCCATTTCGGCCCGAATTGTCTGAATGCGCTTTTCAACCTCGGCCAGGCCACGCCGGGCCTTTTTGTAAAGAGAAAAATAGCGAGTGGCATTGGCAGCCGGGGTTCGGGTCGGGTCGAGCTCTATCATTACAGATTTTCCGGTCTGCCAGTCTTCGAGCTCAACACTCTTCGAACCGGGGCGGATACGATAAATATTTGCCACCAGCAGATTGCCCAGATTCTGCAGATGATCAGCACCGGAAAACTTCACATGCAACCGCTGCTGCTCTTCCAGCAGGTCCTGTTTTTGACGCAGATCGCGCTGAAAACGGGCGACAACCTGTTTTATGGTCTCTTTCAATCTTCCGGGGGCTGATTGAGACTGTTCAAGCCAATTCAGGGCGGCATTAACCGATGCAAAACCAAGATCAGGCTGTTCTGAAAGGTGCCCCAGCCTGAAACAGGAAACAGCCCGGCAACGACCATTTTTAAGATATACTGACAGCTGCTGCTCTGAGGCAGCTTCACTCACAAGCACGCGAAACATCGCGGCCCGCTCAGGCGGCGAAGCGCCTTTCCCCGACCTGAAAATGAGCTCGGCTTCGAGCTGCGGTGAAAAAATTCCGAGCCGGGTTTTCCAGGATTCTGGAGGGCCGGCAAAAATTTTATTTAGTTCTTCATCACTCACACTAACGGGATCAGCGGATGGCGAAGCATCTGGAAGGCTGTAGGTCGCACCAATCATATTGTTTGAGCTGCGTGAAAGACGATCGAGAATTTTCAGGTCGGAATCGCAGATGAAAATATCGGCAATCCTACCGGTGAATTCGGCCAGAATAAAAAAGTCGCTGCGATTACCGAAAAAGCTGTCAATTACGGTTACCTGCAGTTTCACCACCCGGTCAAATCGACCCTCAGCCTCGCTGCCGGCCAGAGAAACCCTGGTCAGGCGACCATTGATCAGCAGGCGGTTTATGGTGCGCACAAGCGAAGAGGCACGTTCGATTTCACAACTGTTTTCAGCCAGCCAGAGGCTTTGAGCCGGAGCATCGAGACAGAATACAAGCTCGGAAGGCCCTTCACGGCGCTTCAGACGCAGCGAAAAGCTGCGGCCGGGCAGGTCAATACCTCTGATTATCACCGGGCGGTCTTCAAGGGCCTTTGCCAGCCAGGCAACATGCTTTCGCAGGGTTAAATAATCCATAGTTATTATGAGCCGGATCAGTTCGCCGGCCAGGCCTGTCAGTCAGGCTACGGTGATGTATAATACAGTTTCTTTCAGGGCAAAACCGCAGGCGTGATGATTCTGCCATTGAATGAAAACACAGTTTTCGGACTCTTCATGTCTTTCGGACGCCAGGCCAGCCCGGTGTTGCTCTCTTCGTCCATGAAACCATAAACCCAGAAGTCACCTGCCAGCAGCAGAGGGCCGAAAAAATCAGGGTCACTCAGCTCAACGATTCCCTTTTCACCACCCGAAAGGGCGATTTTCATCGGTTCCCGGTTGGTGCCGCCCCTGATCGCGGTGAAAACGAGCGTTCGGCCCGACTCTATCGTTGCAATAACCGGCATTGTTGCCTTGAAACCCATCGGGCTGCCATCGGCATTGAAATAGCTTTCGCCGCCGGCAACTCTCGTCTGCTCCTGTTTTTTCAGGTCGAAAAAATAAATGGTCGATTTGGTCAGGCGCCCCATTTCGGGGTCAGAATATTCGGCGATCAGGTAAGCAATGAGGTTGTCAGAAACCCACACCGGGCGGTCAACAACTACAACCGCGTCAGAATTTTCGCTGGTTTTGAGCTTATTGCTGTCGATTATGGTTTCCTGCTTACGGGTCTGCGGATCGAGCAATACAATGCGGGTGGCTGCCGAGGGTTCCTGAGGATCAGGAGCATACCTTACTGCAATCCTTGTTCCATCTGGCGAGAAAGCCGGGTTGGCATAGGCGCCCATGCCACTGCTGATATCGATGGCTTCAGAAGCACTGCCAGCTATCGGCATCATAAAAATAGAATCAGCACCAGCACGGTTTGAAATAAATACCAGCTTTTGGCCATCGGGCGAAACGGCCGGCATGGTTTCATCGGCAGAGGTATCAGTAAGCTGCTGCGTCTGTGCTGTTTTGAGATCGGCCCTGAAAAGATCGAACTGTCCGTCCCGGTTTCCGGCAAAAATTACTTCAGCGGCGCCGGCAGCAATGAAAGGAGCAATGCTTAACAATGCGGCCAGCAGATAACTTCGTTTTTTCATTTTTCCTCCTGGGCGGCAGGGATAAAGAACCGACCCCGGCCATCTTACCACAGACCGCCGGAAACTCACAAACTGCAATCTCAGGTCACATTGTGTTGCCTTGTGGCAAAGCCTGTGATATTATCAGGCCATGACGCTTTATTACCTGATACCAGTCTGCCTGACCCTGCTTTTTGCCTTTTCGTGGGGTCTTGTACACGCTCTGTTGGCCATTTTTGACCGACTTAACTTCTTCTGGGACTGGTGGGACAAACAAAGAAAAGCTTTTCCGATTCTGCTTGGCGTTGAGATTGCCTATTTTGCGGCAATTCTTTACTACATCGTCTACTGGGAGCTCTCCGGCAACGTCTGAAAGAGATCTTCGCCAGAACTGCAATCCCCGGGATTTTACCCGAACAATCTTTTTAATCTTAATTGCAGCAAAGCCCATTTAACCATTATCTCTGCCACCACACTCTCAGACCGGCAAAACCATGTTAAAGACCATGCAGATACCGACTACCGCCTTTCCCCTTCGGATACAAGCACGAAAACAGACTTCGCAGCAATAACACGTTGGTAGCGTTCATCTGAGTTAATCTGCCAAAACCACTTTATATCTTGTATGCAGATATCCACAGCTCAAATGTTATCTGCCTTAAGCCGATGTAATAATCATGTCAGAACTTTTTCCAATTATCACAACAATTTTAACGACGCTGGCCTTGTGGCTCGCTGGCTATCTGCTGACAAAAAACCAGCCATTTGAGCTTGGCCGGGGGCATTACGCCGGGGCTTTTCCATTGCTCGGCGCACTTGCCGGCGCAGTCTTTTCATACAACGCGGACCCCAAAATGCTGCCGGTTGCAACCGGTGCAGTTCTTCTGGCAATAACGGGTTTTTTGCGCGACCGGTTCCGCATCAAATATGCCACCCTGCTGCCAATTGTGGTATTGATCGTCTCTGCCGCTATCTTTGCAGGCCTGCCAGGTACAGGCTCAGGTTTGCGAATAGTTTCAAGTACTTTATGGGCAATTCTCATAATTGTCTGCCTGAAAATTTCGGCGCTGGTTTATGAGATGCCATTCATTCTGCTCGCCACGACTTCCCTTTCACAGTTTGTTGTATTTTCCACCGGAGAACACTCCCCATATCTGATTGCTGTAAACACGGCAATAATGATCGCCGCAATTCTGATGCTGCTTTACTCGGCAACCGGCCGCAGAGTTCTTCAGGGCAGCAGCGGGCTTTTTGCCGCCGGATTTCTTCTTGCAGCCGTTTCTATGGCAGAGAGCTCGCAGAAACTGATGTTTTTCGGGCTGTTTATTCCCTCGATGGTCATATTTTTCCCGTTTGCGCTCATCTGCACAATGATCATCGTGTCATATTTCGGCAACCGGTTGCATCTACCAGATACAGGAGTTGAACGGCAATGGTCCTGGACCCTGCAGCGCGAAAAAACCGTGGTGTTTTCGGGTCTGATTTTTCTCTGTCTGAATTTCTTTGGCCTGCTGGTAACCGTTGACGCACCGGCATTTGGGTATTTTGCTCTGTTTTTGCTGCTCGTAAGTGCACTCGCCGGGTTTACGGGTACTTTTGCCCGACGCAACGAAGCAAACGCACCAGTGCCCATCAAAATCGAAATGCTGGGCATTTCTATAGACGCCGTAACTCCCGCCCAGGTTCTCGATAGAATCGCCGATTACCTTAAAAATAAAACTACCGGTCTCATGCACATAATTACCGCCGATTCGCTTGCTCTGGTCAGAGCATCAGAAGAGGAACGCTTCAAATCGGTTATGCAGCGAGCCGAAATGGTGGTTCCCGATGGTGCCGGTATTGTCTGGGCCTCTGATTTTCTCGGAAAACCTCTGCGGGGGCGCGTGCCAGGCGTAGCTCTGGTCAGCCAGATCTGCGATCGTGCTGCTACAAGCGGCTGGAAAATTTACTGTATCGGCGGTCGCCCCGGAATCGCCGAACAGGCGGTACAGAGTCTTAACCCACAAGGAAAAATAAATTTCTGTGGCGTCAGGCACGGTTTTTTTGCAGCTGATTCCGCTGAAGAAGAAGCGATAATGAAAGAAATCGCCGCGACCAGCCCCGATATCGTCTTTGTCGCTCTCGGGGTTCCGCGACAGGAATGGTTTATCAGCAGACTGCGCGGCTATCTTGACCACGGCGTCGCCATCGGTATCGGCGGCAGTTTCGACGTCATATCACAGACTCTGCCACGGGCGCCGGTCTGGATGCAGCAGTGCGGCATCGAATGGCTTTTCCGCCTGTGGCTGGAACCATTTCGCTTCATGCGGATGCTGAAAATACCTGTTTTCGTTATGCAGATCCTCCGCCACAAATGGAACCAGCCCGAAAATTAAAAGCCCGGCAGAAAAACTGCCGGGCTCATTTTCAATTAATTAAGATTACTTTTTGGGTTCGGCGGCCTTTTCGGCGATTTTTGCCATTCTGGTCATGAAATCGGCGGCGGGCATCGAAACGACGATGCGAGCCAGGTTTTCTTTGTTGTCCTGAACCTGAGCGTCTTTGAGGATCTCAGCCATTTCAGGAACAGAAGCGACCCAGCCTTTGAAAGCATCGAGCAGATTCTGCATGGCGGCGGTGAACTTGGGCAGTTCTTTGTTGTCGCCGATCAGGGCGGTGAAAACCATGGTGAATTCTTTATCATAGTCGAGGCTGAAGAAAGCGGTCTTCATGTTTTCAAGGCCGGTAACCGGCACATTGATGCGGCTCTGCCAGTTCGGAGCGGTTACAATAGCACCCCAAACCTGAGAAGTGGCGTCAACCTTTTCCATCATGCCGGTGAAATCTTTATTTTTGCTGATATCGCTGCCTTTGCCGGCGTTGAGGGTGGCAACTTCTTTGAGAACTTCTTCTGTGCCAAAAGCTACAGTATTCTGGTTAACGAACATCATGTTGGCATTTTCGTTGGCGGTGTTCTTAACAGCCTGCATGCCTTCGATGGTAGCGATGGCAAATTTGCCGGCCAGTTCGGTGTCTTTCTGAACCAGCTCAGAGATTTTAGCGGTATCGAAACTGCCATTGACGATGACGCCTGAGCGTTCTTTGCCGTCGACGAAGATGGTGACGTTCTTGATGTCACGGGCCGGTTCGATGCCGGCGCGTTTGTAGAAATCAGCATAATTGTCGTTCTGATTGTTGAGCTGGGTTTCGACCAGAGCCTTGATTTCGGGCTGATTTGCCAGAGCGGCAAAGTCAAAATTTACCACCAGATAGGCATCGCCCGGTACCAGTGGCAGCATTGCGCCGGCAAACCCGGCAACTGAACAAAGGGCAAAAAGAGCCAT
>JAKQKW010000234.1 GCA_029560455.1 Candidatus Rifleibacteriota bacterium | reverse complement strand
CAAAGACTGCAACATGCCGAAAGACAACATCGAGCGCGCCATTAAAAAAGGCACCGGCGAACTCGAAGGCGTTAACTACGAAGAAGTAATGTATGAAGGTTACGCTCCCGGCGGCGTTGCTGTCATGGCCCGATGCCTGACTGACAACACCAACCGCACCGTCTCCGAAGTTAACAAGATCTACAGCAAAAACGGCGGCAACATGGGCGTACCCGGCTGCGTGTCTTTCATGTTTGAAACCAAGGGCTACTTCTACCTTCCCGGCGAAGGTAACCCGGGCAAAACCGAAGACGAAATGATGGAAATCGTTCTCGAAGCCGGCGCCGAAGACCTCAAGACCATCGAAGACGGTTTCGAAATCTACAGCGCCCCCTCAGAATTCTTCGCCGTCCGCCAGGTTCTCGACGAAAAGGGCCTGAAGGTCGAAGAAGCCAAGGTAATGTCTGTTCCGAAAACCACCGTTAAAGTTACCGGTGCCGATGTCGCCAGAGTTCTCAAGCTTGTTGACGCTCTCGAAGAACATGACGACGTCCAGGACGTCTATTACAATTACGAAATTTCTGACGAAGACATGGAAATGGCTCTCAGCGCCAGCTGATCAGCCCCAGGTCCCGTATGAACAGGCTGCACCATGCCGGATGCAGCGGCAACACAAGCCAGCAGCCGGCCCGGTGCAGCTCATTTTTTAAGCAGGAAACCTCATGATTGATTTTGTTACCGGCATTCTCCACAGCAAACAACCACACCGGGTCGTTATCGACCAGCGCGGTATCGGCCTCGAAATTCTTGTGCCCTTCTCTACCAGCCGTCAGCTCCCGGAAAAGGGCCTGCAGGTCAATCTGCTCTGCCATCTTCACTGGCGCGAAGAAGGTCCACAGCTTTTCGGCTTCGCCAGCGAAGATGAACGGCAGCTGTTCAGAGTTCTCAATCAGGTTAACAAGGTCGGCCCGAAACTGGCCCTGAATATCATGTCTGCCACGACTCCAGAAGCCCTGGCCACAATGATTCTGAGTGAAGATCAGGCCCGGCTCACTTCTCTGAAGGGCGTTGGTCCCAAACTCGCCTCGCGCCTGATAGTCGAATTGAAAGAAACCATAGCCAAACTCGGCATCGGTGCTGTTACCCCGGCGGCCGAAAAAGAGGCCGGCACCGGCATTCCGTTTGAAGCCGACGTGCGCGAAGCACTTGAAAACCTCGGCTACACAAGCAAGGAAATCACCCAGTGCTTCAAAAAGCTTGGCCGCGATTTTGCGCCGGATGCCACAATCGAAGACATCATCGAGAAGGTTCTGCGCGCCTTCAGCTGATACAGCAAATAGCCCGCACCCGACAGCAATCCTCGGTGAGTTTTGTAACTAGTATCAAAAGCCACTTGTGTTTAACAGGTTATCTTTTAAAAGGGGCAGCTTCGGCCTATCAGCCGGGTTGCTTTTTCTCCAGCGATTCGCTTCGCTCACAAGCTTCCGAAAAAGCAATCCCGTCTTCTCGCCTCGCAATTCTACTATAGAAATTTATAGCATTGACCGAGAATTACTGCTTACCCGACTATTCACTGTTCACGTGGTAGGCTTTTCTGATATCATGGGCGGGTACAATTCAATTTGAAATGCTGAAGTGAAGAATATGCGAAAGAAAAATCTGCGCGACGAAGTCGACGAATTAATCTCTGAAGACAATCTTGCCGAAGAAGGCGAAGAGGGTTCAATTCTGGCACGCACGCCGCTTCCCGGCGATGAAGAAATTCTGCTGCCGAGTCTGCGCCCCCGCAAATTTAACGAATTCATCGGCCAGTCGGCAATCGTCGACAAATTGCGCGTCTTTATCGCCGCCGCCAGAGAACGCGGTGAACCACTCGATCACACCCTGCTGCTTGGCCCGCCAGGGCTTGGCAAGACGACTCTTGCCAACGTCATTGCCGCTGAGATGGGTGTGCAGATTCGTATCACTTCGGGTCCGGTTCTCAACCGTGCCGGTGATGTCGCAGCTCTGCTGACCGGGCTGCGTCAGGGTGACGTTCTTTTTATCGACGAAATTCACCGCCTCAGCAAAAACGTTGAAGAAGTGCTCTACCCGGCCATGGAAGACTACCACTTCGACGTGCTGATCGGCAAAGGGCCGACCGCCAGAAGTCTGCGTATGAAGGTGCAGCCGTTTACCCTGGTCGGGGCCACCACCCGCGAAGGCGATGTCTCGGCACCGCTGCGCACCAGATTTGGTGTGGTTTCGCGCATCGATTACTATACCAACGAAGAACTCACGCGACTGATTGAATCGGTTGCCGCAAAGCTGCAATACCCGGTCACTCCTGAAGCGGCCCACGAAATTGCCCGCCGCGCCCGCGGCACCCCGCGCGTTGCCATACGTATGTTCAAACGCATGCGTGATGTGGCACAGGTTAACAGGTGCAGCTCAGTCGATCTGCCAACCGTCGAGACCGGCATGCAGATGCTGCAGGTCGACCGCATGGGCCTCGATTACATCGACCGCAAAATTCTCGACATTCTGCTGCGTCGCTTCGACGGCGGCCCCGTCAGTCTCGACACTCTCGCGGTCTCGGTTGGCGAAGAAGCCGACACCATTTATGACGTCTACGAGAGCTTTCTGATTCAGATCGGGTTCATTGCCAGAACCAGCCGCGGCCGCATTGCAACCCGCGCCGCCTGGGAATACCTCGGCATGCGCCCGCCAGAACCGGCAGTCACCCAGAACCAGCTGCGGTTCGACGAATAAGCACTGCCAGCAATTTCAAACAAGAGAGAAACCGCCGTGAATATCGACGTGGAAACCCGACAAAACTCTGATGCCGGCCTGACGCCGTTGATGCAGCAATATAAAGACATCAAGACAGAAAACCCTAATGCGGTGTTGCTTTTCCGTTGTGGTGATTTCTACGAAACCTTTTTTGAAGATGCAGTGCTCGTCGCCCAGGAACTGCAGATAACCCTGACCGCCCGCGGCAAGAGCAGCGGCAACCCGGTGCCGCTCGCCGGGGTGCCTTATCACAGTATTGACGGCTACATCGCCAAGCTTGTGCATCGCGGCTACACGGTCGCGATCTGCGAGCAGGTCGAAGACCCCAAAAAGGCCAAAGGCCTGGTAAAACGCGAAGTCGTCAGAATCATCACGCCCGGCACCGTTTCTGACCCGACGATGCTCGAAGAAAACACCAACAACTACCTTGCCGCCTTCGGCCGCAGCAACGACCGTTTCTGCCTCGCCGCCGTCGAGCTGAGCACCGGCGAAGTAATCATTACCAGCGGTGACCAGGTCGAAATGAGCATGCTGCCTGAAGAATTCACCCGCCTGATGCCGCGAGAAATTCTCTGCCTAAGCGATTCTGCCGGTGCCCTGCCCTCGCCTGCCCCCTGGCAGCATCTGAAGGCCGAGATTCACCCGACGCGCATCAGCGAAAATGAAGCGGTTGAAGCCCTGTGCAATCTTTACCCCTCAGAACACAAGGCGAGATTTCTCGCTCTGCCTGCACTTTCGCTCAAAACTCTCGGAATCCTCGCCGACCATCTTCTCGATACGCAGCGCTGCTCTCTCAGCCATCTTGGCCTGCCACGCGATTACCGCCTCGGCGATGGCATGGTTCTCGACGAAGCGACGCTCGGCAATCTTGAACTGCTGCCAAATGGCCGTAACCAGAACATCGGCGGCACTCTTTTCGATGTTTTGAACCGCACCCGCACAAGCATGGGGGCCCGCATGCTGAAAAAATGGCTGCTCAAGCCCCTGATCGACCCGACTGCCATCAACCGGCGCCTCGACATGGTTGAAAAATTCGTCGGTGACGCCCTGCTGCTTGCCGAAATTCGCGAACTGCTCAAAGGCATCCCTGATCTCGAAAGAACCCTGAGTAAAATTTCGCTCGGCAGCCGCAACCCGCGTGACCTTCAGGCTCTCAGTCTTGGCCTGAGCCGGGTTCCGGCGATCGTCGAACTGCTGCAGCAGCATGATCTAGAACAGATGGCCGCAGGCTTCAAACCCCTGCAGGAACTCACCGCCCTGATCGACTCACATCTGCTTGACGAACTGCCGGCAGTGCTGACCGATGGCGGTGTCATCAGAAGCGGCATCAATGCCGAACTCGATGAATTGCGCGGCCTGCTTCGCGATGGTGACGAATGGCTGCGCCGTTACGAAGAAACCGAACGACAGCGCACCGGCATCAAAACCCTCAAAGTGCGCAAAAACAGCGTCTTCGGCTTTTTCATCGAAATTTCGAAAAGCCTCGCCGATCAGGCACCCGAAAACTATGTGCGCAAGCAGACTCTGACGACCGGTGAGCGTTTCATTACCGCCGAACTGAAAGACTACGAAAACAAGGTTTTCACCGCCAGCGAAAAATCGACCGGCATCGAAAAAGATATTTATGAAGGCCTGGTTAAACGGGCATTAGAAGATATTCCGGCCATCAAGGAAAACGCGACAGCACTCGCTTCGGCTGACGTAATAAGCTCTCTGGCGCAGTTGGCAAGCGAAACCCGCTGCTGCCGCCCGGTTGTCGACAGCGAAAACCGCATCAACATCATTGCCGGCCGCCACCCGGTCGTCGAAAAATTTCTCGACAGTGGTGAATTTCACCCGAACGATCTGCGACTCGACGGCGAACGCCGCCAGGCCATCATTACCGGCCCCAATATGGCAGGTAAATCAACCTATCTGCGACAGGCGGCTCTGATTGTGCTGATGGCGCAGGTTGGCTCGTTCGTTCCGGCAGAAAAGGCCGAAATTGGTGTGGTCGACCGAATTTTTACCAGAGTCGGGGCTTCTGACAATCTGGTACGCGGCCAGTCAACCTTCATGGTCGAAATGATGGAAGCTTCGGCGATTCTCAAAAGCGCTTCCGAAAGAAGTCTGCTGATCCTTGACGAAATCGGGCGCGGCACTTCGACGTTCGACGGCCTGTCGCTGGCCTGGTCGATTTTAGAGCATATCAACCTGAGTATTGGCGCGAGAACGCTTTTTGCAACACACTACCACGAACTCACCGACCTCGACACGGTTCACAAAGGGGTTTTCAACCTCAATGTCGGGGTCAGCCACGACGAAAAGACCGGCGACATGGTTTTCCTGCACGCTATCCACGAAGGCCCGGCCAGCAAGTCATACGGTATCGAAGTCGCGCGCCTCGCCGGACTGCCGGCCAATGTTATCGAACGCGCCCGTGAAATTCTTTTCGAACTCGAAAAAACCGAACAGGAAGAACTCGACCGGGTCACCCGCTCACTGAGAACCTCGCCCGGGGCTCACAAACCGCAGCAGTTGAGCCTGTTCGCACCTGGCAACGAGATTATCGAGGCGGTTGCCCGCGTCGATGTCAATAATATTACGCCTCTCGAAGCTCTCAACATTCTCAGCCGCCTCAAGGAAATGTCGAATGGGTGATGATTACTGGGCACCAGTTTTTGCTAAACTGCTTGAAGACCTGAGTTTTCTCAGGCTTCTCTGCCACGACACCGCCGATGCCGACCTTCTCAACTGGGTGTTGCCGAACAAACCACTGGCAGTGCGTTGCGCGAAATTTATCCGTCGGCACAAGATCGTCGACCGCTCGTCGCTGATCAACGAAGTCATGGACTTTGCCGAAGACGACCAGGCTTTACGCAAAATCATTCTTTTCACCTGGGTTGAGAAGAACCCGAAAACCATGGGTTTTGTCAGTGTCGCCGCCACCCCAGAAAACATTGCCCGGCTTGAATCGGGCTCATACGGCAAACCAGGTAAAATAAGAATTCTGGCAAAAATCGACCCGCGCAACGGCGCCGAACGCATTTATCAGCAGTATTTCGAAAAGAACCCGATCAAACCTTCTGAAGCTGAAATCGCAAACAACACTGCAGCAACG
>JAKQKW010000226.1 GCA_029560455.1 Candidatus Rifleibacteriota bacterium | reverse complement strand
CTTTCATGTTCGTTGACTACATGTGGAACAATGACGGTGACACCGAAATCTACGGCGAACTGAACCCCCGCATCAGCATTGGTAAGTCTTTGAACAAAGACCTTTCTAATGGCATTATCCAGGACTATTTCCTGTCATATTGCTATGAATTCGGCAATAATTACTATTCAAAAGACTCTGGTACTACCCAGGACAGCCACTTCAGAAATCACCTTTTCGGTTTTGGTATCAACTTCAAGATCAAGGGTTTCACCCATTTTAAGATTGACTATTTTTTGCGTGCTAATGGCCAGAATGTTCATCCCGCTGGTAATCCCGCCTGGAAAAACCAGCAGATCACCTTTGTCTGGGGCTATCCTTTCAGCATCGGCGATGCAGACTTCGTCTATGACGGTTTTGTAGACTATACTACCCCCGAAACCGACAGCAGAAATGTTAAGCATTATGCCAGCACCAATTTCACCTCACAGCTTAAATGGAACCTTGGCAAAGCCATCAAACTGAAAAACCACCAGAAAAACAAACTGTATCTGGGCGTTGAGTATGTTTTCTGGAACAACAAGTTTGGTATCAAAGACGGTTCTCCGCTGTTCACCGGCGCTACCCGCTACTGGGATTCCGATGAACGCAACGTGAACGTTCTTCTTCAGTATCATTTCTAATCGGAAGTAACTGATCATTTAGAAGACCTGGTCTCATGGGCCGGGTCTTCTGAATGTTTAGTTTGTTTGTAGAGAGAAAAATCTTTAACAGGAGTCAGTTGGATGAAAAAGTATGTTGTGTTGTTTGTAATGTTCGCTGTGTTTTGTGCTGCCATGGGTTATGCCCAGGATGCCGCTCCGGCAAAGAAGGATTTTGTAATCGGCGTTGAACAGATCGAGTATCAGCCATATTATGGTTTGAACCCTGCCCAGCCGGAAGAATACATCGGTTATGCCCGTGAATTCTTCGATGCTTTTGCCAAAGACAAAGGCTACACATTTACCTACAAAATGCTGCCGGTTAAGCGCCTGTTTGCTGAATTCTTCGATAAACAGGTCGATTTCAAATTTCCTGACAATGCAGGCTGGTCTGCCGATGAAAGAAAAGACAAGACCATTACCTACAGCGAATCTATCTGTGATTTTACTGACGGTTTGATGATTCACGTCGATAACAAAGATGTTACTGCTGACAAACTTGTCGAAATCGGCACAGTTAGAGGCTTTACTCCCTTTACTTATCTTGACCTCATGGCCAAAGGCCTTAAATGCAGCGAAGCCAACACTATTGGCGCTCTGATGCAGCAGGTTGAATCCAAGCGCATCGACGGTGCTTATGGTAACATCATCGTTTCTCAGCAGGCTGTTAAAGACAGCGGCCTTGATGCCGGCAAATTTATGTTTGCTGAACAGCTGCCTCACCACAAAGACGCTTATAAGCTGTCAACTCAGATGTATCCAGAACTCGTTAATGAAGTTAACGCCTGGATGGTTGAAAAAGCCGACTTCGTAAAAGAGCTCCGCGCCAAGTGGGGCATTAAAATGCACAATTGATGGTCTTTTAAGTGTTGTAAATCGATGCTTGCCAACCTGACTGCAGTTCTGCAGTCAGGTTGACTTTAAATAAGCAGTTCAAACTGAAAAATAAGGATAAAAAATGAAGAAAATCGCTTTAATTTTCGTTCTGATGGTATTTGCCGTTTCAATGACCGCCCAGGCCAAAGATGTAACTCTTATAGCCGGTCTCTCGCTGCCCCCTTACATAATTGAAGACTCAAACTCAGGCATCGAGTATGACATCATCAAAGAAGCCCTCGCCAAAAAGGGCCATACCCTGAAGATGGAATACGTTCCTTTCGTCAGAGTTATTCATGATTACCCCAAATATGACGGTGCTGTAACCATCAATGAAGCTTCTGGAGCCAAGGGCCAGTATTCTGACGTGGTAATCACCTATCAGAATTACCCGATCTCTCTGAAGTCAAAAAATGTGCAGATTGCTTCTGTTCAGGATCTTAAAGACAAAGTAATCGTGGCTTTTCAGAATGCCAACAAATATCTTGGCGAAGAATATGCAAAAGTCGTTGCCGAAAACCCGAACTACACCGAGCAGGGCGAACAGGTTCTTCAGGTTAAATCCCTCTATTCAGGCCGCGCTGACGCTATCGTTTCTGATATCAATATTTTTAAATATTACAAGAAACAGACCACCGACATCGATACCACTGCCGAAATCGTTTATCACGAAGTTTTCCCCGGTACCGATTATAAAGTTCTCTTCAACGATGCAGCATTACGTGATGAATTTAATGCTGGCCTCAAAGAACTCAATGAGTCTGGCCGCGTAAAAGAAATCATCGACAGTTACATCAAGTAACTCTGTTCCTGTTTTTAGCCGGTTCTCACACCGGTTAAAATGAAAGACACTCTCAGAGGCCGATCATGGCTTCTGGGAGTGTTTTTTTTGTGTCTATTGCCCGGGCAATTGAAGATTGAGATCGGCAGATGACATAATTGCCGGCATTAATATTGGAATTTTAGTATTGTCTAACTGCTGGCATGGTTGACTTTTTTTATGACAATCAATATGCTCGCAGCATGAGTGAATTTTCTTACGAAAAAGCAATTGTCGGCGATACCCTTATTCTTCGCGGAATTGGTTATTTAAACGAAATTGCGGGGCAGACTCTGCGGGCGGTGGTCAGAGAATGTTTGTCTGAAGGCATTCGCAAGGTTATAGTCAATCTCGAAAAAACTACAGTGATCAACAGCCCCGGTATTACCCAGATTCTCGAACTGGGCGAAGAGATACTCAGCACCCCTGAATGTAGATTGGCACTGGTGGGGGTCGCTCCGTTGTATCAGGAAGTATTTGTGGTTACCGGCATTGCCGATCAGGCAGCCATCTTTGCTGAAGAAAAGGCTGCTCTCGAGCAGCTTTAAACGTAACTGCCGGCGCTAAAGCAGTTGAGAAAATTACATAGCAGACTGTGGAAGTAATATGACCCAAAATAAACTCAATCTAGGTTGCGGGGAATTTAAAAAGGACGGCTACCTCAATGTTGATTTTGTGGCCGGTGCCGGGCCTGACCTCTGTCATAATCTTAATGATCTGCCATACCCGTTTGCTGACAACCAGTTTGTGCAGATTGAGGCTGACCACCTGCTCGAGCACCTTAATGACCCATTTGCTGTAATGACCGAGCTTTATCGTATTGCTGCCGATGGGGCCCGTATAATCATTCGTGTTCCGCATTTTTCTCGTGGGTTTACCCATGCTCAGCATAACCGTGGCTTTGATGTCTCTTTTCCGCTTTATTTTAACCCTGCTTTCAAGGGCGGTTATCAGGGCGTTTCGTTTGAACTCGTTCATATGCGGCTGCGCTGGTTTGCCCAGGTTTATCTTAAGCGCACGGTCATGTCAGGCCCCGTATGCTTTTTTGCCCAGGTTGCCGGTGCCGTAATTGACTTTTTTGCCGGTTTGTCACCCTACCTCTGTTCGCGTCTCTGGTGTTTCTGGGTTGGTGGCTTTGATGAAATCGAATTTGAATTCAGGGTTAAGAAATAAAGGCGAAGATTCTGTTTCGAGTAGACCGCTTTATACTTTGTAACCTGTGGAACTGACTGCGAAATGATCGGCCAGTGCGGCCTGAATGCATGCTTCACGGTTTGACTTGGCTCTGCATGTATGTTAGTTTGCAGGGGCAGGTAACCGCTCAGCTAAAACCATAAGAGGGGCAAATGAACAATTCGGGCGAAATTTTTAAACATGGAATATCAATAATTGTTCCGGCTTTCAACGAAGAACATGCCATCGCTGCAACTATCGAAAAATGCCATGGTGTTTTCTCTTCTTACCAAGGGGGCTGCCTTTTGAGATAATCGTCGTTGATGACGGTTCTTCTGATAAAACAGCAGATAACGTTCCCGTTGATAAGTGCCTGCTTTTGCGGCATCCGCAAAATTATGGTTATGGACGATCACTTTTGATGGGCATTAACAAGGCCCGTTACCCATTCATCGGCATTGTTGATGCCGACAGCACCTACGACCCCGAAATATTCCGGCGCATGATTCCGCTGATGGATATCTACGACATGGTTATCGGAGCCAGAAAGATCAATGAAAAGTCGAGAGTGGTGAGTTTTCTGCGCCTGGTTCTGAAGCTGATGCTCAAGTTTCTGGGCAATCATGACTCTCTTGATCCAAACAGTGGTATCAGAATTTTCAAAAAATCTCTGGTAGAAAAGGGCGGGCACCTTTTCAGCAAGGGTTTCTCTTTTTCGACTTCTCTGACATTTTTTGCCGCCCTCAATCACCAGTTTATCGAGTATATTCCAATTGAATACGGCGATCGTACCGGCGTTTCAAAGGTTCGTCATCTTCGCGATTCAATCAAAACCTTTTTTCTCGTTATCAGCATGTCAGTTATTTATCAGCCGATCAAATGCTTTGCCGGCTTACTGTTTATACACTTTGCCGGAGTTCTGTCACTGGTTTCAATCAAAGAAAGACTGGGCCGCGATACCTTTCTTGGGTTTATATTTTCGTTGGGCATCGGTGTTTTAACGACAGCTTTTTCTTTTCTGGCCTTCATAATGGGGAAATCTTACACTGATTCACTTTCGAGAGCAAAATAATGAATGATACCAGGCCCACAGTTGTTCTTGTTCAGCCACAAATGGGTTTATCGGGTGAGTTTTCTCAGCATCTGCCCCTGAGTCTTCTTTACGTTGCCGCTCCATTAAAAAAGCTTGGAGTTCGTGTTGAAATTCTTGATACAAGAGTAATTGAGCAAGACTGGCGCATACGTCTGAGCGAACTGTTGACCACAAATCCCTTGTGGGTAGGGTTTACTGTGATGGCAGGTTTTCCGACCGCCCACGCCCTTGAAATTTCAAGATTCGTTAAAAAGGGTGCCAGCATACCGGTCGTCTGGGGCGGTGCCATGCCTACCGTCGATGCCAGGTCGTGTCTGAATGACCCGGCTATCGACTTTGCCGTTGCCGGCAGCGGTATTGCCGCCACCACAATGCTGACCGAAGCAATCATGGATGGCAGAACCAGTGACATAGAATATCTGCAGACCATTCCGGGTCTGGCTTTTAAAGTTAATGGCCAGCATTTTTTAAATCAAAGATTTCATGGTTTTGAACACATAAGCTACCCCGAACTGCCTTACGAAATCATCAAAGATTACTCAGTTTATGGTCAGATCGGTTCGAATGAACGGATTTTTCCGGTTTACAGCGCTTATGGCTGCCCATACAGATGTGCTTTCTGCATTTCTCCAGCCCTTTATCGTGATTTTTCGCCCAAATGGGCTCCGGTCGATGCCTCTGAAACAGTAGATCATATCGATTATCTGCAACGGCATCAAGGGGCGACCACAATCTATTTTTACGATGACGACTCGTTTGTTAATCTCGAACATATTCGCACCATCGTTACCGAGCTTAAAAGAAGAGGAATCAAAATCAGGCTGAGCTTCAGAGGCGCGCGAGTTGACGAGATTAAACGCATGGATGACAGTTTTCTTGAGTTGCTCAGCGAGACAGGCACTGAAATGCTGCATGTCGGGGTTGAATCAGGCTGTCAGCGTGTGCTAGACCTGTTTCAGAAGGGTATTACCGTTGAAGATATCATTGAAATCAACCGCAAACTTGCCCGACACCCAAAGCTCATAGCTGCCTACAACTGGATAGTCGGCACTCCAACCGAGACGGTATCAGAAATTCACCAGACCACACGTCTGTTAATGCAGCTGATTAAAGAAAACCCCCGTTGTTTCATTTTTCAACCCAATATTTTCAGGGTGGTTCCGGGGTCAGTACTCGGTGAAATGGCTAAAACCATGGGTTATAAATCGCCCGAAACCCTCGATGAATGGATAAATTCTGAAATCGAGCAGGATATAGCTTCGCCTTGGCTGTCGGCTGAGCTTAAACAATATATCCGCATGCTGCAGGTAACCGGGTATTTTGTCGATAACAAGGCTTCTCTTCTTTTAAAAAGCGGCGCTCTGAAAGATACGATTATTAAATTTGCCTCAAAAATTTATCAGCCCTTCGCCAGGTTTCGTTTTAAATCAGGCTATTCAGGCATGCTGTTCGAAGCCGAGCTGTTTTTTCTGGCGCAAAAAATGCTCAAGCGGTGGCGTTAAGCCAATATGTGCGGCATATGCGGCTTTCTTGGCAATCAGGTTGAAGAACCTTTGGCAGTCATCAGGCAGATGGCGGCCAGCATCAGGCACAGAGGCGATGAAGCCAATGGCTTTTTTGTCGAAAGGCCTGTGGCGCTTGGGCACCAGCGCCTGTCGATTCTCGATCTTGGTTCAAGGGCCGACCAGCCTTTTAAAACCGCTGATGGCCGTTTCGTCATCGTTTTTAACGGCGAAATCTACAATTATCGTGAACTGCAGGGGTTGCTTCATGATTTTTCGCCGCGAACGACCTCTGATACTGAGATTCTTGCTGAACTTTGGGCCCAGCAGGGTGCCGCCTGTCTGCAGCATCTTAACGGTATGTTCGCATTTGCCATTTACGACCGTCACGAAAACAGCCTCTACTGCGCCAGAGATCGTCTTGGCGTAAAACCTTTTTATTACTGGTCTGACCGCCATGAGTTCGTTTTTGCCTCTGAAGCAAAAGCTGTTCTCATGCACCCTGGAGTCAAAGTTTCGATCGATAACCGCGCTGTTGCAGATTATCTCTCGCTGGGCTACATCACCGGCCCTTCAACCGTTTTTGCCGGCATCAAAAAGCTTGAATCCGGCTGTTTTCTTAAAGTTTCACCATCTGGAATCAACAAAATCTGCTACTGGAACCTTGGCCAAAGAATTGCAACCGGCCAATGCCACCCTTCACAAGATATTCTCGAACTGCTCGACTCGGCCATTGAATATCGATTGATCAGCGATGTTCCGGTTGGTTCTTTTCTGAGTGCCGGCATCGATTCTTCGGCGATTACGGCAATTGCTGCCCGTAAAAACACTGATCTGCAGACATTTACCATCGGTTTTAAAGAAAAGACATACGACGAATCGCTTGAAGCCTCGCGGTTTGCAGGGAAGCTTGGCCTCGAAAACCACATAGATTACTTTTTCGAGCCTGATATCGCCTTTCTGCAGAAGGTCGTTAAATTTTTCGATCAACCCTTTGCAGATACATCGGTAATGCCGTATTTTCAGCTTTGCAGCATGGCTGCCAGGCAGATGAAAGTTGTTTTGAGCGGTGACGGCGGCGATGAATTGTTTGCCGGCTACGAAACCCGCCGGGCCGATCTGCTTGCCCTTGCCGGTTACCGGGCGGTTCCATTCTGGAACCATTTATTGCAGGCAGGTTCGGGACTTTTGCGCCTGATTCCGGCCGATCGCGGCAAGGTGTCAATGCATTATAAAATGCGCCAGTTCTGCGAATTTGCGCACCTTCCCCCGCAGCAGAGCCATTTTAGCTGGCGACTGCTGTTTACCGAGGCCGAGAAGCGTCGGTTGCTTAGCCCTCAGATAGTTGAACAGATTTCGGGGCATGAAACCTGGAACACAGTTGCTTCAATGTTCGCCTCAGTCAGCCATTTGCCGGTGCTTCAGCAGCAGGCCGTCGTTGATCTGCAAAGCTGGATGGCTGACGATATTTTATACAAGGCTGATCAGGCTGCAATGGCCAGTACTCTCGAGGTCAGGTCACCGTTTCTTGATTACCGCATGGTCGAGGCAGCGTTCGCCATACCCGAAAAGCTCAAGTTCAGTCTGCTGCAGAGCAAGACCCTGTTGCGCCGCCAACTGGCTCCGGTTTTACCCACAGAAATCCTTAAACGCAAAAAAGAAGGGTTTGGCAGCCCCGTGTCTGTGTGGCTTGATGGGCCCCTGGCCGAGGTTTTTGCAGACTGTATGCATGCCGCAGCCTTTAAAGAGGTTTTTCCCGATACTGAATTTATTATGAGACTTTTTGACGATCATCGCCGGCGTATCAAAGACAATGGTTACCGGTTGTGGGCACTGCTGATGTTTGCCTTATGGCAGCAGGAATGGATGCATAAATGAAACGTTTTTTCGACTATTTTGTGTCAAGAGAGTCGCACCTGCTGCTCGCCCTCTGGTTGCTTGTAATTGTGACCTTCGCTTCGGTCATCACTGCTGAATACGTTCTGTATGATGAAACCATTGATATTCTTGGCAGCGATATGATCAAGGCCCCGCTGTCATTTGCGAGTTTCAAGGCTATTTTTTCCACCTTCACTTCAAATCAGTTTACGCCTCTGAGCGTGCTCAGCTTCTGGCTTGAATACAATATTTTCGGCTTCAACAGTTCGGTTTCGCACCTGGTGAGTCTGTTACTGCACCTGGCCTGCGTCACCATGGTTTTCTGGCTGCTGAAAGCAATGACGCAGCGGCCGCTGTTCAGCTGGGTGATTACCGCTGTCTGGGCACTCCACCCGATGCAGGTTGAAACGGTTGCCTGGGTTCTTGAGCGGCGCAACCTGCTTTATGGGTTTTTTTACTTCGCTTCTTTGCATTCATACGTTAATTACCAGAACTCCCGAAGTCGAAAAAGTCTGGCGCTGGCAACGGTCTGCCTGGTTCTGGCAGGCCTGTCAAAGGCTCTGGCGTTCATTCTGCCCTTAAGCTGGCTGATGCTTGACTGGCTGAAAGGCAGAAAGTTCTCAAAAGAGCTGTTTTATGAAAAAATCCCGGCTCTCTGCTTCTCGACCGGGTTGTTTTCGATACTTTTTCTGGCCGCCAAAGCCGAGATCATCAATTCTGAACAGGCCATCAACAACTATCTGGTAGCGAGTTACGGAATGAGTCTGTATATTGCCAAAACTTTTCTGCCATTCAACATGTCGGCGGTATGCGAGATCAATACTTCTACTGTCGGCATGCTTTCTTCGGGCCCTGTTTATCTTTTGCTGGTGCTTATACCTGCCATCTGGATCAGTCTGAAAAACCGTCTGTGCGCCTTTGGCGTTTTGTTCTATTTTTTGCATATTCTTCCCCTTTCAGGGCTGATAAGGGTCGGTTACCAGCTATACGCCGGTTACCATTTTATGTTTCTGCCGCTTTTTGGGGTGCTTCTGGCATTGGCTGGCTTTATAGACATGCATATCAGAAAGCCGCAAACGGGCCTTCCTGCGTTTTATTTAAGTCTGGTGGGCATTCTTATACTGGCGGGCATTTCTTTTAACCACAGCTTCGTCTGGCAGAATTCAGAAACGCTTTTTAAAGATTGCCTGCAGAATGACCCCGAAAACAGGTTTGCCCGCAATCAGCTGGCGGTTCACTATGAAATTAACAAACGTTACGATGAAGCGATAGCTGAATTCAGTGAAGTAATCCGTCAGTATCCGACATTTTATGGTGGCTATCATGGTTTGGGGCGCATTAACATGGCGCTTGGCAAACCCGTTGAAGCCGGGAAAAATCTCGATCTCGCGGTTAAATACAATGTTGGTCGCTCAGACATTCTCAACGACCGTGGTTATCTGCGTCTGTTTCTCAAGCAATATCGTGGTGCTGAAGAAGACTTCTCTGAATCGCTGGGCTATTACGAAAATGCTGAAATCAGGCATCTGAGATCAGAAACGCGTCGCCGTCAGGGTGACTATTCCGGTGCTGCCAATGATATGCAGACCGTAATCTCAGAACAACCGGCAAACTTCAGTGCCAGGGCCAGTCTGGTCGAGACATTGGTCGAAGGTGGCAGATATCTTGCCGCTGTTGAGCCTTTGCTGATAATATTCAGCGAGGTGAATGCCAATCCACAGAATCTTGACCAGTATAAGACTCTGCTTTTTACGCCAAGTTTCAGGCAGACTGTCATTCGCATGCTGCCGCTGCGCAATTTTTTCTATTATCGTCTGGGTTGGTACCCGTGGTGAAGCAGAAGATCATTAATTCTCGACTTTTCTCACGCCTGTCATGGCTTAGAATGTGTTTTAACAAGCGTTGAAACAAGCGGTGCCTGATTTGCGACTGTCGTTGGGCGGGGTTCTTTTATTATAAGTTTGAAAGGTGATACAGCAGTGCCGGAAAATATTTTGCAGAAAATTTCAAACAGTCGGGGCCTGCAGGTTTTGCTGTTGTGCCTGCTTGTGCTGGTAACGTTTTCGCCGGTTTTCAAGGCAGAGTATCTTTTGTTTGACGAGAACTTCATGATTCTCGAAAACCGGCAGATCAAGGCACCGTTCTCGCTTTTTTCCCTTGTCGATATTTTTGCTTCATTTGAGCCGAATCAATACACCCCTTTGAGTGTTTTCAGTTTCTGGGTCGAGTATAATATCTGGGGCTTCAACAGCACGATTTCGCACCTTATAAACCTGCTTTTGCACCTGTTGTGCTCTCTTGCGGTATTTTTTCTCGCCCGGCAACTTGTCGAAAACGTTTTGTTGAGCTGGTTTATCGCCGCCATCTGGGCGGTGCACCCGATTCAGGTCGAATCTGTTGCCTGGGTGCTCGAGCGCCGCAATCTGCTTTACGGTCTGTTCTATTTTGCTTCGCTTCTGGCCTGGACGCAGTATATCAAAACCGGAAGAACCCGTCATATGGCACTTGCCAGCGCTTTTATGCTTGTTTCCGGCTTATCAAAAACTCTGGCGTTTTTTCTACCGTTTAACTGGCTGATGCTCGACTGGCTTAAAAGTAGAAGTTTCTCGTTGCAACTGTTCAAGGAAAAGGCCGCCGGTTTTGTTCTTTCTGCCATCTTCTTTGCCCTGGCCTTTTTTGCTGCCCACGGCGAAATTGCCAGTGATGCCCAGGGCTTTTTAAATTGGAGCATGGCCTGTTACAACATCAGTTTTTATGCCATCAAAACCCTTTTGCCCTTCAATCTTCTGCCGGCCTACGAAATCAACCGGTTTATCGAGGGCATTTTTACCCCCGGCCCGCTCTATCTCGCTATTTTTATAGCTCTGGCCTGGTTCGCATGCCGGGGCAGCAGACAACGTCTTTTCGGTGTTCTTTTCTATTTTTTTTCTCATTCTGCCAATATCCGGGCTGGTTGTGGTTGGCTACCAGTTTTACGCCGTTCTGCACTTTCTTTATGTAGCCATGTTCGGCCTGATTTTTTCTGCGATTCTGCTCATCGCCGAAAAGGCCCGTGATGAGCAGAAAGCAGTGATTGCGCGGGCGGCAGGTGTGATTGTTCTGCTGGTTTTTGCAGTCATGTCGTTTCAACATTGTGTGATCTGGCAGAACAGCGAAAACCTTTTTACCTGGTGCCTCGAGCATGACCCGAACAACCGCTTTGCCAGGGGTCAGCTGGCAGCATATTATCTTTTTATCAAGCAGAGTCCCGATGAAGCAGCCCCGCATTATCGTGACATGATCGAGCGTTACCCGAAGTTTCAGGCCGGCTATTATGGCATGGCGCGCATTTTTATGGCACGAAACCAGTCGGCCGAGGCTCTTGAAATGTTTGACCAGGCCGTTAAATACAATGTCGAAGTTTCTCAGATTCCGCGCGACCGTGGTTACCTCAAGCTTATGCTCAACGACCTTTCTGGTGCCGAGAAAGACTTTACCGAGGCACTCGTCATGAAAGAAGATAACCATGTGCGCTTTCTTCGTTCTGATTCGCGCCGTCGTCAGGGAGACTACAGCGGAGCTCTCAACGATCTGATGATCGTTGCTGAAAACGCCCCGGGTGACTTCAGTCTGCAACTCGGTCTTTTTGAGCTGATGATCGAGGGTGGCCGCACCCTCAACGCTTTTGAGGTTTTTCTGACGGTTTGTGCCCAGCTCGATGCCAACCCCGGTGCCTGGGGCCATTACTTCGAGATTCTCTGTACTCCAGATTTTAAATCGGTGGTGTTGCGCATGCTGCCCTATCGCAGCTATTTTGTCTATCGCCTTGGCTGGTACCCGTTCTGATGAGATTGCCCGATTAAAAAAAACGGATTTTTCACGACAACAAAAAAGGCAGGCACTTTGTGCCCACCTTTTTTATTTAACAGAGTTTTATAAGTGAAAACCGCCGAACGGCTGCCAGATGCCTGTGCTCAGCCCTGCGCTGCAGGGGCAGCGATGAATTCGCCGTCTTTTAGTTGAAGGCGTTTCAGGCGAATGCCTTCGCGACCCAGCGAATCTGCCTGAACGAGAAGAATTGAACCGTCAGGCGCAAGTCTGAAATAGTGCTGCATTTCGAGACCCTCAGGGCCGGGAATCTGCATGGAGGCTACCGAACGGCCGCGCACCACTGCGTGCAGTGTGTATTCGGTGTCGAGTTCACCACTTGCTGCGACGACGCGAAAAATATAGCGATCAGCA
The DNA here is from genome assembly GCA_029560455.1 of Candidatus Rifleibacteriota bacterium. The sequence goes on along the minus strand of JAKQKW010000226.1, from coordinate 4,495 downwards.
GCATCCGTGCCAAGAAAATCGATTGACATGATCTGTTTGGGGCTTTCGGGTGCCGGAGCAACCCAGAAAAGACGGCCGTCATCTTTCATGACGCGCCCGGCCGACAGAATTTTATCGCCCATCTGTGCTGGTGAGGGAATCACGACGGTGCGGCCCTCGGCATCAGATTCAAGCTCGGCATTTTTATCAAGGCGGGTGGCAGGTTTCCCTTCAACCAGACTGAAAAGATTGTAGTCGGCATCACGCACGCATAAGCCGTAGCCTTTGACGGCAAGATTTAAAAGATTTTTTGCATCTGAACCGGTTTTGATAACCTTATAGACAGAACTTTTGCGCAGATCGAGCGCGTAAATGTCGGCATAAGGAAACCCGCAAAAGAGAAGTTGCCCGTCTCGAACAACCATATCACTGAACTCAACCGGCTTGCCGTTTATCTGTGGCAGAGCTATCTCGGTCTGGCGGCCATCTTGGTCTATTTTGACCACCCGTTGATCTCTGGCCAGAAGATATACTGAGCCGTCTGGCGCTGCGGCCAGCGAAACAAAGCGCCCGGGCACGAAGGTCGTTGTATCGGCAACCTCTTCATTGGCGGCCGGCTGGGTGGCGAACATTGGTGCGGCCAGCATTATCAAAAACATCAGGGTGATTAATCTTGTCATGTTGTTCCTCTGTTTATTCAAGGGTCATGACGGCGTGTTTCGAGCCGCCGCCGGTCCACCAGGCTGAGAAATCGGCGAATGATTTCTGCTGCTTGACCTGGCTCTTTGCCGGATCATTATAATATATATTACCTGAATCATCTATGCCGGTAATGCAGACGTAATGACCCTGAACATGCGCGATCATTGGCCTGCCGGCTTTGACCTGTTCGCGAATCCATGATGCACCCACAGTGTAATGCCATTTGGCATTCGGGTAACCGTAGTGGCTGGCACCTTTCTGCAGGCCTGCATGGCCGGTGCCATTGGCGGCGGTCGATCCGCAGATGTTCCAGAGCGATGAAGCCAGCGAGCCGGCATCTTTTTTTGTGTAGTAGGCAAGAGCCATGCCGAGCGAGGTTGGCCCACAGGCAGAACCGGGGGCCGGGCATTTGACCTGCATCTGACATTGAGTCGGAACATCGAGATTGACCTTGCCGTTTGCGCCATTCTGAACGCCGGGTTTGGCAGTGGCTGATGCTGGTGTTGAAGGTGGGTTTGCTGCGGTGGCGGCTTCACTTTTTTCGATTACGGCACCGGCTGCTTTAGAAACTTTAACGCCTTCGTTAAGCTCAAGCGCACCGCCGCTGCGGGTGCTGCCGGGGTAATCTGGTTCTACCTGTGATGCCGGTTTGTCGGGCAGCGAAATATAGTTACGATGCATATAGCCCTGTTGTCCATCGATTTCGACCACGTAGAATTCACCAGATACGCCTAACACTTTGACTTCAGCGCCCGGGTTATGTGTCGACAGAACGTTGCCCCAGGGCCAGCTGCGCAGACGAAGGTTCGAGCCGCATGCTATGACACCCTTTTTAGGGAAACCCGTCGGAACTTCGACCTCTGCTGCTTCGGCCGTGTCGACATCCTTGATGTAATCGGCACTCGCAACGGCATCTACGATCTTAACCTCAGCACCTTCAGCGAATGGAGATGCTTCCGCTGCGGCCATTACCGGAAAAAAACCAACCAGAAGAGTCATGATGAGGGTGAATCTGATAATGTTCATCTGTTACTCCTGCAAAAATACTTCAAAAATTATACCAGACTTGCGCCTGTTAAGTTTTTGTCCGCTTGATATTGCTGCCAGATTTTTTAAAGCAGCAACACAACGAAGACAGCGACTTAGATATCACCGACCACACCAACCGGGTAGCGACGCTTTATCAGCGCAAGCAGTCGATATTAAGCGAAAACAAGGTTTACCCCTTTTCCGGGCTCAAAGATCTTCGCGTCGATCTGATCGAGAAGTGCCGAAAAATGGCTGACCTCTGGATACCCGGCCACCGGTGCCGTTATCCGCAAGGTTTGCTGCAACTGGTATTATGTGGACCACAAACCGGCCCACATAATGCTGGAAAATGACCTGATCTAAAACAACAAAAGCCGCTGTTTAAGCGGCTTTTGCCTTTCTAAGCGGGAAACGGGGTTCGAAATATATATTAAAAATGGCTTCAATAGCCTGATTTAACTTGCAGTTCGCCCGTCTTTGTCAACTTTTTGTCAACAATTAATCGAACGAAATGATCAGTCTTTTGCCAAGAGCAGCAGCAGCCCGCTCAAGCTGCTTAAGCGTCGGTGAATGCTTTGGGTTTTCGAGCCGCTGAACGACGGGCCATGTAACTCCGAGTGTCCGTGCCAGATCTGCCAGCGGCTTTCCCTGTCGGGAAAACTTGACTAGAAGGGCTGCCTGAACTGCAGCTGCTGGCGCGATTTTGTATTTATGCCTGCCGGCGGTTGGGCGGGGAATCTCATCGTCATTTTCAAGTCTGATCGAAAGCATTGTTGTCAGTATTTCTTCTGCATTGTGAAGACATTCTTCTATCGTTTCACCGCAGGTAAAGGCTTCTTCAACATCAATGAACTGGGCTATGTAGCCGTGTTCTTCGCCCGGCTCAATATGGCAGGGGTATTCAAAATTCATATAATTTTTTCTCCTGTCTGTTTCTCGATCATTCTGATGAATTTCGGGTCAAAATCCTTATTTCCATGAAATGGAATTGGAATCGATCGCTTGCCAGGCTTTGTCATTATCTGGTGACTTCCACTGGTCCGCTCATGCTTCCAGCCTTTAGCCTCAAGAATTTTTATAAGTTCTTTTGGTCTCATATTATTATGATATTACAAAAATGTAATATCAGCAAGGTGGCGGTAATGACTCCAGGCTATTAATTCAGTTCTGTGACCAATGGAAAATGCTCCAGACGCTCTTGGGCATAAAAGCATATCAGGCAAACTGAAGCTAAACATCAAACAACTGCTTGAGAAGGGCGTTATCGAATACACAATCCCCGACAAACCCAACAGCCGCATGCAAAAGTATCGACTCACAAAACTGGAGTAAACAACTGATCCAACAACTCGGCAACAATACGTTATGATTACAAGATTTCAACAGGCCCTCTAGAGGGCTTCAACAATAAGATCAAAACCATGAAGCGCCAGGCATACGGCTTTCGAGATATGGAATTCTTTAAACTCAAAATCAAAGCGCTTCATCAAACAAAGTACGCTTTAGTCGGATGAACCTTCTATGAGACTTCAAAGCGCTTTTGATTGCCAAATGAGCATGAAAAATTTGCAGTTTTAACAGGTTTCGATTATATTAGTAGTAGCCTTGCTGTAGATGAATGTCGGCTTCAAGCCGTGTGCCTCAGAAATGAGGTCTAGTCTACAGAAGGCATTATTTTTTCCAGAGAAAGCGGATTCTGATCAGAATAGAATTCACCATATCCGTGCTTTCTCGTGTCATCCATATCAACGACCAGTCTGAACTGTTTGCTCAGATAGTTGAAAAACCTTCCGTCTCGTTGCTCATAAAGCCTTTGCAGCGCCCACAAATAGTAATCAACCACCTGTAAGCCGACATGATCCTTGGGAAATCCAGATACAACATCTGTAGGAACATCATGATTCTTGTTCCACCTTGCATTGAAATTGTGCTTTGCCTTTTTTATCGCCTTCTCCAGAGACTCTTTTCTGTCTTTTGAGCCTCGCCATGCAAAAATGATTTCATTCTGGTCATGTTTGTGCAGGGAATCACGAAACAGACGTTTTACCATGTCGTCATATATTGCATCTTCACTGGTCTTCTGACCTGTTGCCGCGAACTTTTCTGCAGCATTTCTGGCAAGGACTTCTTTATTGCGAACTATCGCACGGAACTTAATGTCAGATCTGGCAAGAATTTTGAACACATCCCTACGCACTTCAGGCAAATCATTCTTGGCATGAAAAAATGCCGCTGTCTTCTGATACTTGGGGTCATGTATCGAGGGAACACCTGCAAAAAACGGGTCAGCCAGAATACTATCTCTCAGTCCAGTCAATTCATTGCCAAGTTCTTCTAAACCTTCAATTAAAGCAGCGCCGATGATAAAAAATCTGGACACTCCCTTTGTACCAACGATCATTTGTTTCTTTCGATTGAATAGAGTCAAATCACCAGACTCATCAACGAAGTATTTTGCAATGTTCATTAAACCCTGCTTAGAAAATTAATAAAAGAAAGACTATCACAATAGCCAGGATTAGAAAAATCACCCAGACCATAAAGACTTTCAATCTTTCTGCCGAAACAAATCGGGTGGAAAGCCAGGTCAGAAGGGTATCCAGGGTATTCTGCACGCCAAAACCATTAGACCACCAATTAGCCCACATTTCTAATAAAACGGGCGTGCGAGCAGCTGGAGTCACTAAGTGGCGACGTCCCGTTTTCCCGCTCTAAAACGAAGGAGTCCGTCAGTTTTTCGACGGACTCCCTGATTCTAAGCGGGAAACGGGGTTCGAACCCGCGA
>JAKQKW010000210.1 GCA_029560455.1 Candidatus Rifleibacteriota bacterium | reverse complement strand
CAGGGCCGCCTGGGTTTTTGGCGGGGTGCGGTTGATTTCGTCGGCAAGCAGAATCTGCGTGAACAGCGGGCCTTTAACGAAGCGGAAGTTGCGTTCGCCGGTCTTCATGTTCTCTTCGATGATTTCGGTGCCGACGATGTCGGTCGGCATCAGGTCGGGGGTGAACTGCACGCGCTTGAACTGCAGGTCGAGAAGCTGCGCCAGGCTGTTTACCAGAAGGGTTTTGCCGAGGCCGGGCACGCCGATCAGCAGCACATGGCCCTGGGCGAACATGGCATAGAGAACCTCTTCGACGACTTTTGTCTGGCCGATGAAAACCTTGCCGATTTCGGCAAGAATCTTTTTATGGGCCGCCTTGATATCGGCAAGCGCCTTCACTTCATCGATTTTCGGTTCTGGTGTGGTCTGTGCAACGGTGGTTGTGATGTCCTCTGCCATGTGGGCACCTCCTGCGATTTCGCATAAACCTTAACACGAAACCACAGATGTGTACAAGCTATCAATTTGCCACACAGATTAACCCTGATAAACTTCAAAAAAGGCGCAAGCAAACAGGCGCTGGTATGGGAAATATTGCCGGATTTGTAGAAGAGGCGCTCAGCTGTAATCTTCTACGGGCGCTTTAACTTTATAAACAGGTGGCCGGGCCGGAAAAACCTTTTTGAGATCAATGCTGAGACCGGGAAATCTCTCGACCTTTATTACCGCCTCATCATCAAACACCTCTTCAACATTGAAGCGGCCGGCGCTGCCCAGTTTATAAACCCTGACAAGGCGGTCAACCGGGCTGACGATCCAGAATTCATGAACACCCTCGCGCTCATAAAGAGCACGTTTTCTGATATTGTCGTGTGAAGCGGTCGATGGTGAGCTGACCTCGACAATCAGGTCAGGCGAGCCGATTATGCCGCGCTCTTCAATTTTTGCCCGGTCGCAGACCACCATGATATCTGGCTGCACAACGGTTTTTATCTCACTGTCAGCCCTGGCGGCACCGCAAAAAATTACATCGAGGGGAGCACAAAAAACTTCACACTCTTTGCCGGTAAAAAAGAGCGCCAGCTGGGTCGATATTTCGCGCACAATTCGCTGATGGCTGCTGCCCGGCGAGTTCATGGCAAAGACGTCGCCGTCGATAATTTCGCAACGCTGGTCGTTTTCCCAGGTAAGGTATTCAGCGTAGGAATACTGCTTTTTTCTTTTGGCTGAGCCTGCCACAGTAAAGTCTCCGTTATTCGGCTTTTTTCACTTCGCCGTTTTCAAGGGTGAAGATGGCGGTCTCTTCGCGGGCGGGCTTTACTTCAGTGTTGGCGTATTCGATGTAGATGTTCGGGCGACCATCGCCGTCGCGGTCGGCAATCATGGCGTTGCCGGCGCAGAAACCGGTTTCTTCCCAGATCGGGGTGTATTTGCCGTCTTTATTATGCAGCAGGGTAAATTCTTTAAAGCCGCCCGAGCCGCCGAGATCCATCTGGATCAGCAGTTCTTTTTCGCCGTCGAGGTCGAGATCTTCTTCGAGCACCTGCTCGATGGCGCGGCCTTCAGAGGCGAACAGTTCGACGGTGTCGCTGCCGTTTTCGAGAATGATGCGGTCCAGGCGGGCGATGCTGTCGTCGGCCTGGCGGCGTTCGAGCACGATGCGGCCGCGTTCACTCACCGAAACATCGCTCTGTTCGAACAGAGCCGCTTTCAGAGAGTCTGAAACCACGAAAATGGTGCCGGAGATAGCTAGCATGACAAGGGCAATTCTGGCGATATTTGAATTTTTCATTTTGCTTTCCTCAGCGGCCGATGCCTTTGGTATTAGTGTAATTTTCTTCGATGAGGCTGTCGACAGTGTGACCGGGGGTTACCAGCCAGTCCTGCACAAGTTTGCGTTCGTCGGCGGTCAGTTCGAGACCAAGGCACATCTTCAGCTTAAGGCCATAGCCGCGGGTTTCGGTCGGCATCTTGCGACTGCTTTTAAAATCGTTCCATGACATTTTCATGCTCTTCGAGAACGGCCCGAGGTTATAAGCACAGGCGGCCATGATCAGTTTTTCGGCACCGCTCTTTTTGCTGACGGCACCGCTGTTGAAAATTTCGGTCAGGTATTTGGCGCCACCTTTGAGGTTCTGCGCACCGTCTTTGGCATCGACCTTCAGGCCACGGGCGGTATTCGGCATCAGTTGCATAAAACCCTGAGCCCCGGCCCAGCTTTTGGTAAGCTTGCCCTTCGCATTCATGTGCACACCGCGGCTTTCGATCCAGATGATGGCGCGCATGTAGTCTTCGCGGGTAATTTTTTCGCCATACTTGTTGGTGACATCTGGAAATTCCCAGTTGTCGCAGTGGGCGTCGCAGGCGGCTTTGAACCATTCTTTGAATTTGACAGACCCGGTGGTGACAGCCTTTCCAGTTGCCGGGTCGGGGGAAACGGCCGCCGGAGCCTTGCTGCCGGTCACTGCCGGAGTTGTCGCACCAGCCGAAGCGCCGCTGCTGTTTCCGTTTACACCAGCAGTCTGTTTGCCTATTTCGGTATTTGTGACATCGCCATAGGTAAGGCGGGTTCCGGTAGTGGTGGTTCCGTTTGCCGCCGGCATTCTCCCGATTGGCATTTCATCGATCTCGGCAGCATTGGCTGACGGAATAATACCGTCGACGACGGCTTTAAGAATATCGAGCACGCCTTTGAGAATCTTGAAAAAGCCGCGCAGCTCTTTTGTTTCGCCGCTCTGAGTTTGCGTCTGCGGCTCATCGGCCGCCACGATCTTCTTCTGCGCCTGCGACCCGGTGTTGTTAACCTCGAAAGGGGTCTGTGCAGTAGCAACATTTATGGCCAGGCAGAACAAAGCAATCAGAATAATTGCATAACGCTTCATGTGTTTGTCTCCGGAAAAGCCGTGTGTTTATGTGTACCGTTCGTTAATTCTAACCGAAATTTTCCTGAAGAGCAAAGGGGTCAGGGCAATTTTGTCTGGCAGCAGCGCGCCTATTTCGATTTTCTTGAGCCGCAATGTACTGGAGCAGCGTTATTGTTTTCGGGTTTGAAATGATTTATACTTTAAATTGTCCTGCGAATCTTTTTGAGGAGCAGCAAGATGTATATTCTCGACGATCTGGAAAACGACAGAATGTTTTTTAATCTGACCAACGATGTTGTGTTTAAAATCGTTTTTTCCAGCCCGGGTAATGAAAGACTTCTCACCCTTTTACTCAATGCTCTGCTGCAATTGAAGGGCGACAATCAGATAGAATCGCTCGAAATTCTCAATCCTTTCAATCTGCCGGAATTTCGTAACGACAAGCACTCAATCATTGACGTCAGAGCGAAAGACCGCGCCGGCAGAAGATACTGTATCGAAGTTCAGATGCGTGCTCACAAAGAGCTGATGAAAAGAGTGGTCTATTATTCTGCAGTCAGTTATGCCCGGCAATTGGCCAAAAGCGGCAGTTACGCCGAT
>JAKQKW010000207.1 GCA_029560455.1 Candidatus Rifleibacteriota bacterium | reverse complement strand
GACGAACGCGCCTATTTTGCCAGGTTTTATTATGAGCTGAATCAGTATATCAGCACCAGACTTGGCCAGCGCATTGCCCGCGACAACCTCGCCAATTACCAGCGTTCGACGATTGTCAGAGAGCAGCCCGAATTGCAGGTTACCGTTCGCCCGAGCGACTATTACCGGCACATGCGCATCGACTTTTTCTATCAGCCGCTGCATGAATATTCAGAGAATTCTGGTTTTATGAACCGCTACAAAGATCTGTTATGGCTCGAATTCAACCATCGGGCCGGCCAGATGCTCTATTTTGCCGGGCTCAGCCAGACCATCGACAAAGATGACGTCAATGTCCTCAATGACCGTGATATTCAGCGCCTCGACTTCAGTCTTACCTGGGAATACGACAAACTTAACCGTCTCTACAGCACCTATGCCATCGAAAGGCTCACTTATAAAAGAGCCGGCGGCTATGATAAAACCTCCTGGGCCGGTATCGGCGGCAGTTCCCGGTTTCACGAGAATGTGCTGCTGCGAGTCGATTATCAACGCGAAAACGTCGATCCGCTGACCGTCAGCTCGAAGCATGACCGGCTGAATCTGTCGCTTACCCGCGAATACAGCCCGACTGCCCGGCTGATTATTGATCTTGAAGGCAACCGCAGCGAATTTGCCGGTAATACTGGTGAATTTGACGATTATACCGCAAAAATGCGTTATTTGAAGGCTTTCTGATGCAACGAACCATTATTAAACTGCTGGTCGTAACCCTGTTGCTGTTGAGCTGCAGCGGCACCGTTTTCGCCGCTGCCAGATCGATCAGGCCTGAGTTGCAGCCCGGGCACAGCTTTATCGATGGCCAGTTGTTTGTAATGATGGCCGATGGGCCGACCTATTACTGTCAGCCCGGCCAGAAGACCTGGCAGCGAATTCAGCAGGGTCAGACTCTCCCTGATGGCTACAGTGTGCGCACCGCTGCGCATGGTTACCTGATTCTGTCATGGGGCGCCAACAACATCATTCTTGTTAAACCCGAATCCGGCTTGAGGGTTGTGGTTCAACCCAAAGCCGTGGTTCAGCTGATTCTGCAGCTGCATCGGGCCGAGATAATGGTTGCGGCAAGAGATTCCGGTCTCATTGAAATCGAGGGCCGGCACGGTAATCTGTTGGTGAACCATGGTGACAGCAGTATTATCAGCAATGACAATGGTGAACTGGTTAAAGCCGTGAAGGGTCAGGCGGGTTTCAGGCTGCGCGGCAATGCTGAACCTCTGACGATCGCTGAGAGTTATGCTCTCGAAGTGGCCTCCGACGGGCGCGAAAAACCGTTGGTCAGATTCGACCCGGGCAGCGAATATGAATCTTTCAGACGCTTTGCCACCTGGTTGAACCGCTTTGACAGCGTGCATCGCGGTCAGTCGAGCGAAGTGCCGTTCAAAATCGACTCGGTAAAGATAAATGGCGAATTTATCAGCAGCCTGCCCCAGGAAAACGGTCTGCATGTATTGTCTACGCCTGATGGCCGCCTGCCGGCATCTGTGCTGATGCAGGTTAAAATAACCCCTTATCCGGGGCCGACCCACAGATTCGAACTGTATCTTGGCAAAGACCTAGTCTATGTCATGCGTGAAGGGCGCGAAGATTATTTCGAAGTAAATTTTAAAATTCCTTCGTTTCCGGAGTTCACAGCTACCATTCATCAGGTCGATTCCCTTGACCGCCGGGTGCGTATCTTTTCAGCCGGCTTCACCTTTCACAGCCGCCGTGCCGTCGAAGACCGCGCCAGACTCTTTTGCCGCGAGTTTTCTGACGCTTTTGCCCGCCGCGACCAGAACTGGCTGCGAACTGCCATTTCCCGTGATTACCGCGACTGGCAGGGTAATACCTGGTTTGATTTCAACAATATGGCCGACGATACGTTGCGTCGCTACCGCGACGTGCGCCTGACTCTGCACCCTTTCAGATTCGAGCAGAAAGACGGCAAGTTGCTGGTGACTCTTAATTACCGGCTTTCAGCGCTGACCGCCGATTGGAACTACAGATTCGAAGATCGCGGCACCGATATTCTCACTCTTGGCGTTGAAGATGGTGAAATGAAGCTGTTCTCAAAAGTTGCCGGCCTGTTTTTCAATCGTCTCAAGGTAGCCGTCGACCTGCGGCAGGGCATTCTGCGCGGGCGTGTTTATGATGAGCGCACCCGCCGGCCGCTTGAAGGCGTCAGCGTTGAAGTCAGGGGCACCAGCTACAAAACAGTTAGTGATTCGATGGGAGAGTATGTGATCTACAACCTCCCACCGGGAAAACACGATGTCAGATTCTACAAGAATGGTTATGGCGAACTTACCGCCACGACCGTGACTTTGAAAGCCGCAGGTGAGCAGTTCTGATGATAAGAAAACAGTCGCAAGTCAATTTCTGGGTTCTGGCCGCGATTCTGGCTGTGGCATTTCTGCCCGGCTGCCTCAATCATGCTGCCGAAGAGAACGGCATGGGCACACTTGCCGGCACTCTTGCGGTTGCCAGAAGTTCACAGCTGGTTGCCATAAGCGGCGATTCACAGGTTGTGATTCCGGTCGACAGCGAAGGGCGCTTTCAGGCCCGTCTGGCGCCAGGGGTTTATCAGCTGATGCTGCAGGCTTCTGATGGGCAGCTGACCCTGATTCGCAAGACGGTTCAGATCGACAATAATATGACCTGCACGGTTGTCGACACAGATATGGTGCCGATGCCACAGGTGCTTTCAGTTTCGGTGCCCCTGGTCTATTCGACCTCTGCGGTCATAGAATGGGAAACCAGCATCGAGTCTGATGGCTATGTCGAATATGGCGCCAGTGAACTTTATGGTTATTCAAGTTATGCTACGACCGAGCTGAAAAAGCGGCACCGCATTCAACTCTACAGCCTTCTGCCCGCGACCACTTATCATTTCAGAGTGGTTGCCAGCCGCTACAATCTCGATTCGACCCGCACCTGGTCACGCAATTTTTCATTCACCACCGAACCTTGATCTGCGTTTCTGAAGCGTTCCGGCTCAACTGATTAAGCTTAACGGGCCGATGTGACGATAGTAACTGCAGGGCATTGAAAATGCCCGTCAATGCTATTCTGGAGGCACAACATGAACGCGTTTTTCATCGGAATCGGCGGTATGGGCATGAGCGGGCTCGCCAGGATCCTGCACTGCGAAGGCTTCAAGGTTGCCGGTTCAGATCGTAATCTCGATGGCGACTACTGCCGCAGACTGCAGGAACTCGGCGTTAGAATCTACCCCCAGGATGGCAAAGGTCCCGAATTGTTCATGCAGCAGTGTGGCCTGCAGGCTTCTGAATTTAAAATCGTCAAATCCACCGCCGTCGAAAACCAGGTTCCTGATGTGCAGACTGCTGAAAAGCTCGGGGTCGAACAGATCATGCGCTCTGATCTTCTGGCCATGATGTTCAACGCAAAAAAGGGTATTGCCATCGGCGGGACCGCCGGCAAAACTACAACTACCGGTCTGGTTGCCTGGATTCTCAAACATGCCGGCCGTGAACCATCGTGCGCAGTTGGCGGCATCATGGCAGGCCTCGATACCAACGCTTTCATGGGCGAAGGCCCGCACTTCGTCATCGAAGCCGATGAATCAGACGGTTCGATCGTCAAATACCGGCCGTGGATATCTGTAGTCACCAATATTTCACGCGATCATAAAACTCTTGATGAACTCAAACAACTGTTTGCCACATTTTTCGACAACACCGACGACACTGGTATGCGCCTTGTCTGCGCCGATGATCAGCATGCCATGAGCCTGGCAAAAATGTGTCGGGGCCAGGTCAGCACTTACGGTCTCAAGGCACAGGCTGATTTTCGTGCCACCGACGTGAGAATTGACACCGATACCGCTGAATTCAGTGTCGATGGTGTCAGGTTCAGCGTTCGCATGCCTGGCGAACACAATGTGCTGAATGCGCTTGCGGCGATTGCCACGGCGAGAACCTGCGGCCTGAGCCTCGAAGAAATTGCCGCAGCCCTGCA
>JAKQKW010000202.1 GCA_029560455.1 Candidatus Rifleibacteriota bacterium | reverse complement strand
ATCGGGAAGTGTCTTGCAGAAACGCCTGGCAGAAAAGCCATGCGCGGCCAGCCGCTGATCGAATTGAGTCTGGCGAGTTCGCCGAGCTGTGACTGCAGCTGATCCATTTCCTTCAAGAAATTCCAGATACTCATATTTTTTCCTCCTGTAAGCGTGTTGCTTGAAATTTCATTACGCCAACATATAATGCAACCCTCGTGCCAACTTTTAAAATCGTGAATTGATGCCGCTTTTGCCAGGTCAGGCCGGGAAAATGCCCCGTCGCACGCTGCGTCGCCGCCACGTCGCAACCCCGTCGCGACTGCCCGGCAAAAAATTCTGGAACCCGGAGATTTTTCAGCCAGTCTTAATTAATAGAAGTGGTAAGGCGATTAACCAGTTTGCAAAAAAGCGGTTAATGGAGCCGGCTTTGCCGGCATGCTTTTATGCCGCTGCCAATAAATTCTGGAGGTAAAGTTATGCATAAAACAAAAAAACTTGTTGCCGGTCTTGGGATGGCAGCAATTGCTGCCCTGTCTGTTCATGCTGGTTTGAATGCAGAAGTGGCTTCTGGAACAAAAGATGATTTTCTGACCCCGAAAAATCAGAACGCCGCTTCTGACCCGCTCGAAAGCTTTCAGAAACGCTTTGAAAGCATGTTCAGCCAACCGTTTTTTCAAGACCCGAGCCTCGATAACCTCAAGGGGTTCGATCTGTTCGACCGCAACCTCAACGAGCACTTCGACAAAATGTTTAAAAGCCTTGGTGCGCCGGGCTTTCAGGGGCTGAATACTCCTTTGTTCAACGGCTTGTCATCAGCGGATTCTGCAAAAACCGACATCAGAGAAATTGATGACAAACTTCTGGTTAAAATCGATCTGCCAGGCGTAGAAAAAGAAGCAATCGATCTCAAAGTTAAAAACAACCGCCTGATCATCTCTTCTGAGAGAAAGCAGCAGAGCAGTTCTAGCGATGATAAAGGCAAAGTCTATCGCAATGAAGTCAGTTACGGCTCATTTTCACGGGTAATCGAACTGCCGCGCAAGGTCATCGAAGACAAGATCGAGGCCAATTACGAAAACGGCGTTCTGACCGTAACTGCTGAAATCGACAAGGCCGCTCCCGCACCAGAAGATGCCGGTCGCAGCATAAAAATCAATTAACCGACTTAT
>JAKQKW010000188.1 GCA_029560455.1 Candidatus Rifleibacteriota bacterium | reverse complement strand
CAGAGCATATTTTTTCCAGCTTCCTGTTATTAAAATAAATCTTCATGACTATTTTGTCAATTTAATTAACATGATGTGTTAATTAAATAGTGTCTTGTTTGCTGTCGGAACTTTTGTCAGATTAATGAAACTTTGCCATTGCTTGATTCAGCTCGGCCGCTGGTGCATAGATGGGTGAGCCCTTGCTGAATGGCGGCTGCGACGTTCTGACCAACTCTGGCAAAGCCGAAGTATTGGGCAGTGTGCCTGAGAAGTTCTTCTTCGCTCATGCTGATGTTGGTTTTCAAGACGGCATGTGCGGCATTTGCCATTTCATCAGGGCAGATATCTTCGGGCCGTCGTTTCAATTCAGCCGTGTGTTTTCTGAAAATCGAAAAGTCTTTTATCTGATCGGCGTTGCACCAGAAAAATATCTGATGATGTCTCTCATCGATGTGAACATTCGCTTTTTTCGCCAGATTCTGAACTCTTGCCAGAATACGCTGGGTTGCGCGACTGATGTTGAACTGGGTGCAGATTTTTCTCGCGACCTGCGCCAGGCTTACCGGGCTTTCGATTGCAGTTATCTCTTCTATCATTCTGACAATGATATGCTCGTAACTCATTTGGTCGAAAGCTTCAGGCGGCATCGCCGGCATGTTGCTGCGCCATTCAGCAAAATGAGCGACCGTGTCGTCAATATCTGAATCAAGAGACTCATAAGCTATCTCTTCTATATCAGATGGTTCGTCGATTACATCAATGTTTGTGGTAATTGAACCATTTTCAGAGTCGTCAACTTCGTTCAGACACTGTGCAATTCTCTGTTTAAGCCTATTGATCTCGATGTCGCGATTGTGCCACCATTCTGTCGACCAGATTCTATGCAACTTCCAGCCAAGGCTTTCGAGAACCGACTGTCTGAGCCTGTCACGTTCTCTTGCGCAGAAGGCGCTGTGATAAGCGGCCCCGTCGCATTCCACGCCCAGCAGATATCGACCTGGCTTTTCCGGGTGAACGATTGCCAGATCGATGCGGTAACCTGAACAGCCGACCTGTGTGTGTATTTCATAGCCGATTTCACGTAAGACCCTGGCTACAGCTTCTTCAAATGGAGATTCGAAATCATCGCCTGATTTTCTTGTAATAGCCTCTGCCAGAGATTTAACGCCGCGCTCAGCGTAGTCTAAAAATAATTTCAGATCTTTTACGCCAACTGCCCGTGTCTTGGAAAGGCTGATCATATCGCCTTTGATGGAACTGATAACAATAAGTTCGCGTCGCGCCCTGGTTATCGCAACATTCAGACGGCGCTCGCCGCCGACTTTGTTGAGTGGCCCGAAGTTCATTGACACTCTTCCTTCAGAATCAGGGCCATAACAGATCGAGAAGATGATCACGTCGCGTTCATCACCCTGAACACTTTCAAGATTCTTTACGAACACAGGCTCACTGCATTTGTCGTTGAAAAATTCATCGAGCTCTGGTTTCTGGCGACGGGTTTCGTCGAGAAGGTCTTCGATCAGGGTCTGTTGAGCAACACTGAAAGTTACAACGCCGAGTGAATATTTCGCCAGCTCTGGATTGCTGAGCCGCCTCAGTATCTCTGCGACAACCGCTTTTGCTTCGAGAATATTGGTGCGCGACCTTCCCTTATCGTAGACCGCATTCTTCAGATGATGGAACCTGACGCCAAGCCCGGAAAATCTGGCTGCAGGAAAAGTGTACAGGCCGTTATCATAATAGTTTGCATTGCTGAAAGTGATCAGGCTTTCGTGAAGACTTCGATAATGCCACTTCAGATAGAGGCTCGGCATACCGGAGGCCAGGCAGTCGTCGAGAATGCTTTCCATGTCTTCGGTCAATTCGGATTCTTCCCATTCCTGTGATTCTGAACGACCGAAAAAGCTCGTCGGAGGCAACTGTTTCGGGTCTCCGACGACGATGAGATCTTTGCCTCTGGCTATCGCACCAATTGCGTCCCAGACAGGCACCTGTGAGGCTTCGTCGAAGATCACCAGATCGAAAGGTGGATGGTCCGGGGCAAGATACTGCGCCACCGAAATCGGGCTCATCAGGAAGCAGGGCTTGATTCGCGGCAGTAATCTGGAAATTTCTGTGAATAGAACGCGTAGTGGTTTGTGTCTTGATTTTTTCTGAATTTCGCGGCTTAGGATCCCAAGTTCAGAAGTTCCGGCAACTTTGGCACTATCTGCGGGCGCCCGTTCGGCCAGCTTCTCAACAACTGCGCCAGCGCTCATTTTGAGAAAATCCTCATCCAGTTTTCTGAATTTCGCGATTTTATCGTTATGCAGAACCCCGGAAAAGCTGCGAAGTATTTCATTTCTTGAAGCCTGCTCTTCGACCCACCGTCTTAGATAAGCTTTTTTGAAAGCTACCCAGAGATTTTTACAATCGACTTTGCCGGCTCTGAAATCTGCCATCAGTTCAGCCAGTCCGGATTTTTCTGCTTCTCCGATCGCCTTGTTCATCTGACAGTGCTGTCTAAAACAGGCAAAAGACGTCTGGAGAAGCTTTGCCTTGTCGATTAGCGACGAAATTGCTGAAAACTTTGCTGCAGATGGTGAAGTCTCAAGCATCGAAGTTCTGAGTTCGCGGTTCAGCTGCCCGCAAAGTTGAACGAAGACATTAAGAAGCTGTGCAATTTCTGAAATACTTCTGAACAGTTCAGAATTTTGGGGTAGTGAGCGCAATTTTTTATAAAGGTCGATCAGGGCCTGTCGAACCGGTGTTATAGACTCTGATGTCAGATTGCAAAGTCGTTCAATTGTAGCAACAAGCTTTTCGCAGTTCGAAACAAGGGTTTCGACGGCTTGCCAGTCTGGTTTGCCATCATGCCACAGAGAATCAAGGAGTCTGAATGCCTGTTCGTCTGCAGAGGCAATCTGTTTCTGCAGATTTTGAAATTCTGCGATTTTTGAGGTTACTGCAACGACTTCTTCGTCAGAAGGGATGTTTTTATCTCGGGCCAATCCTTGCAGATTGCTGAGAATCGAACGCTTGCGAAACCATGATAAAGGCCAGAAGCTTCCGCATGCTTTTTCCCAGTTTGAGCTGATTTCAGAAACATTGAGCTGAAGAATTTTTTCGTCAAATTTCGCCAGCAGGTCTGTAAGAAGTCTGTCGCGAGCGTTGCCCGACTCGATAAGCCGGTTCAAAAAGCGAAAATCAGCTGAATGATTGTCGGAACTCAGTAATATAGCCGCTCCTGGTGGAAAATCAATTACAGCCTTCAGAATTTCGGCTGCGAGTTTTAATGCCTCGATAGAGCCGGCGAAGCCTTCAGAACCGAAAAAACCGACAATTTCACGATCGCGGGCCTGCAGAACGCTTCCGCTGTCAATTGCCTGGCGAAGCATTTCGGCAATCGCTCGATTAAATTCAGGTGTCCAGTCTTCGGCCATGACATTTTTCCACGGGCTGTCATGAAGGTTGCCGTAGTCATGCCCAAGAAGTTCGATTCTGCACAGCAGATCCTTTATCTGCTCAAGCTGCGAGGCATCGGCAGCTGCGAACGAATCCCATTTGATGGATGCCTCCGGAGTCGATTCCATGCCGGTCAGCAATGAAAGGGCCTTGTAGAATGAGTAGTTGTTCTGGTGCTTAAAATGAATTGTTTCAGCGTAGTTGTTAAGTTCGGAGCGAAGAGCCTGGATACTGTGTGCTGTGCTTTGCCAGTTACCGCTGTCACGTTTAACCTGCTGATCAAGAGCTTTTTTAAGCTGGTTCAGCACTTCGGCTTTGCGGCTTTTGTTCGAGTGAAGTTCAAGACAGTAAGGGCCAAGACCGATTTTATCAAGGCGATTGTAAACAACATTTAGAGCGGCTGCCTTCTCAGAGACGAACAGCACCGATTTGCCGACTGCAATAGAGTGGGCGATAATGTTGGTGATAGTTTGTGATTTTCCGGTTCCGGGCGGGCCATGCAGAACAAAGCTGCGCCCGGCCGCTGCGGCGTGAACTGCGACCAGTTGTGAACTGTCGGCACTTAACGGGCAGAATGTGCGGTCGGCAGGATAATCCTGGTCGAGACGTCTGGCTTCGGGAAAGGCACCCTGATCAGGAAAACTTTTGTCGCTGCCGTTAACCAGATGGTTGACAACAGGGTTTTCAAGAAGCTTTGCCGAACGCAGTTCAAGATCTTTATACATCAGGAATTTGCGGAACTGAAAATTGCCGATTACTGCCTCTTCACGAACCTGCCAGTTTTCAAGATTCAGAATATGCTGACGAATGGTATTGAGGGTTTTGTCGAGGTCTATTCCATGATCGTCTGTTGGCAGCGGGTCAAGGCCCTGTATGTCGAGATTGAAGTCCTGTTTGAGAAGTTCGAGCAGAGTGACGTTAATTTGAGCTTCTTCGTCGCGTTTACAGATCGTGAAGCCTTCTTTAACCGAGTTTCGCCTGATTTCCAGGGGTAGAAGTATTATTGGAGCAGCTCTGAGAGTGTCGGCCGATTTTGCTTCCTGCCAATAAAGAAACCCGAGTGCCAGGTAAAGGGTGTTGGTTCCGCCTTCTTCAAGGCTGTTGCGCGAATCGCGAAAGACTTCGAGCAGATTCTTTTCAAGGGCGGTTTCGGTAAGCGATGAATACAGGCGATGCTGCAGAAATTCGCGTTGAATGAATTCCTGTTTGATATCACTTCCGGTATTTTCGAGATGTGTCTGGGCACTGCGCCCAGCTTCAAGGTCTGGCGGCAGAGCCCTGACCCGGAATTCTTTGCCGTCAGCCAGGCAGTCTTCAAGTCTTGCCAGCGAGCCACAGACGATCTGAATGGTTTTGGCAGTAACCCGATAGTTAAGGAGCTTATTGCGAAGCGAAAGGTCAAGGAGTTTGCGTTTCCATTGATCGATGCGGTTTTCGGCAGGTTTATCATTTTTGCCTGCCTGAACGAATTCTGGGGTTTGCAGATCGATTGGCGTGAAAACGCGATTTGAGGCAGTTGTAGTCGGCTGCTGTGTCTCTATTCTAAATTTCGTGCCATCGAAAGAGACTGGCAGAGGAAGAATATGAGTCGAACGGCAGCGCATGATATCGATGCAGCCAATAAAATCTTCTTCACGAAGCTTTTGCTCGCCGATTCTGGCCGCTCTGGAAAAATCGCTGTCAGGCCCGGTAACAGTGGTGGTTTCAAAAACCATGATTTCCTTAAGCTCTACCCTTTTTTTCACAGAAGTGGCATTGTCGACGAAGCATAACGGAAAGCTCTCATCTTTCAGCCATACGCCGGCAAAAGCGTGACCTCGGGTAAAAATGACCAGGCTGTTCAGGCCGGCCTGTTCAAGACAGGCACAAAAAAGCAGCGTAAGATCCAGACAGGTTCCGAGTCTATTTTCGATAATGACTTCAGGAAACCTGATTTTCTGACCATCAGACTCAAAGCTGGCTGGTGGCATACAATAGTTGATCTGACAGGAAGAAATTGCCGCAAAAATTGCAGCGGCAATATTGCCGACAACGCCGGGGTCTTTGGACTGATAACCGCTGATTGCTGAAGGCTTGCCCGAGCTGGCCAGGATTGAGGCGGCGCCGGCAAGAATTTTCTCGATGGTGGGCGAATTTGGCTGAACGAACGCAGAAATAAGCTCTGGCAGATACATGTAACCATCGCATTCGTTGAAGGCAAGAAGGTTGACGTTGCTTTCAAATGCCGGTGAATCCTTTTTGGTGTCGATTTTGATAGAAACTTTGGTTTTAATTCGCTCTTTAAGCTGTAAAAGAAAATCGGCGGAAATTTTAAGTTTCGGTTCTTTCAGTTCGAACGAACCGGCGGCTGGGATTTCGGGAACATCGATTTCGACTGGCTCAAAAAATGCGGGGTCTGCAGTTATACTGAGCTTGATTTTGTCGGAAGGATAATTTCCTGAATTGGTAAGCCGTATTGCGCCGATAAGAGGCACAAAATTCTGCTGCATCGCGAGGTTATAGGCAGAACTGATTTCTGCTGAGATGCTGAGGGCAGGTTTGGTTTCATTACATGTCGCTACGCCCGATACTTCATTTTCCACAAAAGATCTTTCTGATTCTTTCATTGTAATACCCTTTTCGTGTTGGTATTTTTCGTCAATTATTCCCCGAGGATATCATGCTTTCAGGTGCTTTTTGCCAATTATTGAGTGCATTGTCAGTTTGAGAATGGTCACGGCGTTGTATGAGCTGTCGTTTTTAATGTTGCGGGCCATGATCGGGGCGGGGTCTTTTTCGAGGTGGTTCAGTAAAACCTGCAGGCCGTGTTTTTTTTCTTGCAGATCGCTGACGATGTGCATTTCACCCCTGATGATCAGCGATTCGTAGTCGTGGTCGCAGTCACCGTGCAGGTAGCCGTTGTCTTTGATCACTGTCGCACAGGCCTTCGGGTTTTTTCTGATAAAATCGAGTTTGTCGCCATGGTTGGCGCAGTGAAAATAAAGGCAGTTATTGTTCGTATCAAAACCGTAACTCATGGTCACAATATAAGGGATTTCGCCGTCGCATAGCGCAATTGTCGCATGATTGCAAAATTTCAGCAGTGCCGCTTTTTCGTTGGCATCGATTATTTCATTTCTCTTTCTGCGTGGGTGATACTGCTGCATAAGTATTTTCCTTTCCTTACTTGATCTCTTTTGCAGAAACGGTTTTATTCGCCACCGCCCGGATTAGCCTTATTGCCCGGTTAGCTGAGCTCTGGCTGCATCAAGGTGCTCTGCAAGTCCTGTTTTCAGGGCAAAAACACCAT
Organism: Candidatus Rifleibacteriota bacterium; assembly: GCA_029560455.1. The sequence continues at coordinate 8,402 of JAKQKW010000188.1, read as the reverse complement.
ATTTCAAGGGCGAGGCTGCATGGCGCTCGCAGGCATGATCAAACATTTTTGTCCAGATTCTGGCGCCGCACTTTTCATATTCTGATATGAGCTCTGTGAGGCTTTTTTCACCGAAGACCGCGAGATGCCCTGAAAAATCAATGGCCGGATCGCTTATATGGGCTTCAGACCAGTCTATCAAGCCGCTGATTTTTCCATGTTGGTCAGAAAGAATATGCCCGGCATACAGGTCGCCGTGTACAAAAACAGAGAAATCTGGCCAATAAATATCTGTCTCTACCCATTTTCGCCACCTGTTTTCCAGCTCCGGCCGAATGCCGATTTCTCTTTTCACTTCGGTAATATTATCCAGAATTTCCTGGCGGGCCTGCTGGGCTGAAAGTAATTTTGCGCCAGCCGCAACTGCTTCTGAAACTGGAATTTTATGAAGTTGCGAGAGTATTTTTGCCAAAGAAGAAACTATCTGATTTTCGTTCTGGTCAATATGCCAGGAAACCTCAAAACTTTTTGCATCGAAGGTTATCACGGGCTGGTTTTTCAGTAGCGTGTAGGCTACCAGTCTCGGGCTTGCGATTTTCCAGTCTGGAACTTCGACAGATAGGTGCCTTTTTACCAGATTCAGTATTTTGCTTTCATGCCGAATCTGGTCTGCAAGATCTTCACGGCGGGGAATTCTTAACACCCATTTCTGGTCATGCAGATCACAGGCAAAGGCAACCCTGAAGTCGATTCCCATCTCATTCAAGCTCATTACATCGTCTTTTAAGCGAAGACCGTGCTCTAATGCCAAACTCAGTATTTCATCATTCTTCATTGTAAATCCTGTTGCGTTTTGTTCAGACATAGTCGAATTTCAGGGAGTTTTACCGATTATACTATCTTGAATATGAAGGTGCAAAAATGGTCCGTGCTGCAGCAGATCCGTTTTCTGTTGCGAACATGGCGCCAGTCTGGTTATATTGCAGACAGCGGCTTTTGACTTTTTTGAACAGAGATGCATGATTTTTTTTGAGGAAACAGGGGTAAAAACATGGCTGGAAAACATTCTCATGGCTCAACGGTTGGTCTGATTCTTGGTTTTATCGGCATTGCCGGCCTTATTCCACTCTTAACCGGAACAGACGCCGACTGGGCGATGGCTTCTGCTTTTATCGGCCTTGTTCTGGCTTTGACCGGTTTTATTTCGTTTTTCATGCTGAGGCAGAGCGAACGCATCGCCGAAGAAAGCTTCGTTGAAGAGGAATTGATTGCCGACTGGCGCCTGCAGCCCGACAACGAACGTCTGCAGATCTATTGCAAGGGTCTGGTTTACGAAGACGAAGTGTTTGTCAATGATGCCTCGCTTTCAACTCTTGAAGGAGCAGGCTTTCACCCGCTCGACGCCGGCAAATTCGTTTTTTTGTATCAGGTGCTGGGCAGAAGAGGCGGAAGCCGCCGCCGCACGATCATTGTCGATATTCCTGCCGGTGAACAGGCGACCGCCGAGCGCATCGCCTCTGAATTCGGCCGACCGCTGCCGCAGAATTTCATCGAAAAACTGCGCTCAGATGCCGGTCTTGACGACCTCGACGCCGAAGAAGCCGGCGACGAGTAGAATTATTCTCTGACTGAATTGAGCCGGTATTATACTGAGCACAATTTTACGTACCTAGCCTGCATTAGCTGCCGGGAATAGTCTGTGCCGACAAAACTACCGTAAACCCCGAGTCTTTTTACTCTTGACATTTTTTTCACAAACATTTATGCTGTGATTGTGAAAAGTTTAACGAGAAAAGTTTCTCGATTAGGCTTGAAGGCAGCTAAATACGCGGAAAAGCAGGAGGTTTTATGCTGGAAAACAACGGCTTCACTTTCGAATCACTTCATACCGGCATGAGCGCCGAATTCTCTAAAACCATCACCGAAACCGACATCGTCAACTTTGCCGGCATCTCAGGCGATTTCAACCCGGTTCACATCAACGAGGAATTCGCCAGAAAAACCCGCTTCGAGGGTAGAATTGCCCACGGCATGCTCTCGGCCGCCTTCATTTCGACCGTTCTCGGCACTCGACTGCCAGGCCCCGGTTGTATCTATGTCTCGCAGACGCTTAAGTTCAAAGCTCCCGTGCGCATCGGCGATACCGTTACCGCCCACGTCGAAATCTCTGACATGAATACCGAAAAAAGCTTCGTCACCATGAAAACCATCTGCCTGGTCGGCGATAAAACCGTTATCGACGGCGAAGCGGTGCTCAAGGTGCCGCGCCGCGAAACAGCTGCAAAGGAGCATTGATATGGCTAAAGCTATGATCAGACTGAGAATGAGTCTTGCCGACGCCCATTATGGCGGCGAACTCGTCGACGGCGCCCGCATGCTGCAACTGTTCGGCGACGTCGCGACCGAACTGCTGATTCGCAGCGACGGCGACGAAGGTCTGTTTGCCGGCTACGAAAAAATCGAGTTTCTCGCACCGGTTTATGCCGGCGATTATATCGAAGCGCTCGGCGAAATCACCCATTACGGCAATTCATCACGCAAAATGCGCTTCGAAGCCCGCAAAGTGATCGTGCCGCGCAAAGACATCAGCGACTCGGCCGCCGACGTTCTCGAAGAGTCGCAGATCGTCTGCCGGGCCACCGGTACCTGCGTCGTGCCGAAAGCCAAACAACGCCATTCTACTCGTATCAACGATCTCACCCTCGCCATCTGAAGCCCAGCCAAACACAAGGAGAGCACCATGGATTTTCAACTCAGCCGGGAACACCAGCTTCTCGCAACTACCCTCAAAGACTTCGCCGAAAACGAAGTGCGCCCCCTTGCCCGTGAAACCGACGAAAAAGAAGCTTTCCCGGTCAGCTCTGTCGAAAAAATGGCCCGCTTCGGCATGATGGGTATTCCGTTTCCGAAAGACTTCGGCGGCGCCGGCGGCGATAACCTCGGCTACATCATGGCCGTCGAAGCCCTGTCGAAAGTCTGCGGCACCACCGGCGTCATTCTTTCTGCCCACACCTCACTCTGTGCCGCACCCATCTATGAATTCGGCACCGATGAACAGAAACGCAGATTTCTGCCCGACCTCGCTGCGGGTCGAAAAATCGGCGCTTTCGGTCTGACCGAGCCCAATGCCGGCACCGATGCTGCCGGGCAGCAGACCGCCGCCGTGCTCAGCGGCGACAAATACATTCTCACCGGCTCGAAAATTTTCATTACCAACGCCGGTTACGCCGATGTCTACATAGTTTTTGCGATGACCGACCGCAGCAAAGGTACCCGCGGCATTTCGGCCTTTATCGTCGAAAAGGGCATGCCTGGCTTCTCGATCGGCAAAAAAGAAGAAAAAATGGGCATTCGCGGCTCCTCAACCTGTGAACTGATCTTCGAAAATGTCGAAGTTCCGGTCAGCAATCTTCTTGGTCGCGAAGGCGGCGGCTTTGGCCTGGCGATGAAAACGCTCGACGGCGGCCGCATCGGCATCGGTGCTCAGGCACTTGGTCTGGCGCAGGGCGCCATCGATGAAACGGTCAAATACGTTAAAGAGCGCAAACAGTTCGGCAAAACGATCGGCTCCTTTCAGAACACCCAGTTCCAGCTTGCCGACATGCAGGCGAGAACCGACGCTGCCAGACTGCTCGTCTACCGCGCCGCCTGCCTGAAAGACGCGAAACAGCCTTACAGCACCGAAGCGGCGATGGCCAAGCTCTTTGCCTCAGAAACCGCGATGGCCGTGACCACAATGGCGGTGCAGCTGCACGGCGGCTATGGCTACACCCGTGAATACCCGGTCGAGCGCATGATGCGCGATGCCAAGATCACCGAAATCTACGAAGGCACCTCAGAAGTGCAGAAGATGGTCATTTCTGCGGCCGTGCTCAAATAAGCTGAAGGAGACAACATGAAAATCATCGTCTGCATCAAGCAGGTTCCTGATACAACCGAAGTAAAAATCAATCCGACCACCGGAACCCTCATCAGAGAAGGCGTTCCGAGCATCATCAACCCCGACGACAAGAGTGGCCTCGAAGCCGCCCTCGTTCTCAAAGAACAGCAGGGCGCCCATGTCACCGTTCTTTCGATGGGCCCGCCGCAGGCCGATCTGGCTCTCAGAGAAGCCCTGGCGATGGGTGCCGATCAGGCGATTCTTCTCTCTGACCGCGCGTTCGGCGGTGCCGACACCTGGGCCACTTCAAGCACTCTGGCTGCCGCGATCAGAAAGCTCGAATGGGACCTGATCATCTGCGGGCGCCAGGCGATCGACGGCGATACGGCCCAGGTCGGGCCGCAGATTGCCGAGCATCTCAAGGTCCCGCATGTCAGCTACGTCAGCGAACTGCAGGTCAGGGAAAAGGCCATCGAGGTCAAACGCAAATTCGAAGATGGCTGGCAGCGCCTGCGCGTGCAGTTTCCCTGCCTGATCACGACTCTTAAAGACATGAACCAGGCCAGATACATGTCGATGGCCGGCATCTACGACGCCTACAAGCAGGAAGTGAAAGTCTGGGGCCTTGCCGATATCGATGTCGATCAGGCCAATATCGGTCTGAAAGGCTCACCGACCAGGGTTAAGGCCTCTTATACCAAAGGCACCCGCTCGGCCGGCAAAGTTTACGAAGTTGACCCGCGCGACGGTGCCCGAATCATCGTCGAGAGCCTGAAAGAAAAGTTCATCATCTGAGCGGCAGGAGAAAAACAATGAATATATCTGAATATCGTGGTGTGATGGTTTTTGCCGAACAGCGGCGCGGTGAGATTCAGAAGGTTGCCTACGAGCTGCTCGGAGCCGGTCGTGGTATCGCCGATACCCTGCAGGAACCGCTGATCGCAGTTCTCGCCGGCACGCATCTGACTGATGCCCAGGCTGCGAGCCTGATTGCCCACGGCGCCGACCGCGTCATACTCGTTGACGATCCGCGTCTCGGCGTTTACATGACCGAGCCTTTTACCAAAGCTCTGACCGCAGTTATCAGCACCGAGAAACCCGGAATCGTGTTCTTCGGTGCCACCACCATCGGGCGCGATCTGGCCCCGCGCGTCTCGGCAAGACTCAAAACCGGGCTGACTGCCGACTGCACGGCTCTGGCAATCGATGATGCCAGTCGCAACCTGCTGATGACGCGACCTGCGTTCGGCGGCAACATCATGGCGACAATCATCTGCCCCGAACACCGGCCGCAGATGTCGACAGTGCGCCCCGGCGTCATGCGCCGGCTCGAAGCCGATACGGCCAGAAACGGCGAAACGGTCAGGTTCGCATGCAAAATCGAGCCTGCCGACGTCAATGTCGAAATTATCGAAGAAGTAGTGCAGAAAGAAGAGAAGAAGAACATCGAAGATGCTTCGGTTCTCGTCGCCGGTGGCCGCGGCCTCGGAAACCCCGAAAACTTTCAGTCTCTGCAGAATCTCGCCGAAATGCTCGGCGGTCAGGTTGCCGCCTCACGCGCTGTCGTCGATGCCGGCTGGACAAGCCAGGACAAGCAGGTCGGCCAGACCGGCAAAACCGTGCGCCCCGATCTCTACCTCGCCTGCGGTATTTCGGGCATGATTCAGCACGTCGCCGGCATGGAAGAATCAGGCTTCATCGTCGCTGTTAACAAAAACAAAGATGCCCCGATTTTTGCTTACGCCGATGTTGGCATCGTTACCGACGTGAACCGCCTGCTGCCAGCCCTGCAGGAAGAACTCAACCGCGCCCGCACCAGCTGAAAATCTTTTCTGTCATGCCTCCTGGCAGAATTCCAGCCCCAAAACGGGATCTGCATAAAATATGAAGCCGGTCACTGCCACGCAAGTGGTAATGACCGGCTTCAGCAATTCAGAAGCGGTTAATGTGCGAGCGGAATCAGATCTGCTTCAGGGCCTGATCTAGCCATTTGAGGTCTTTTTTGACGTCGGCGGCGACGAAGGCGCGGTCGATATCGCTCCATTTTGCCGGGTCGAGCTGTTTGGCGGCGTTTTTCAGGTATGAGAGGCGCAGTTTTTCCATGTCCTGGCGGTGGCCCTTAACCTGGGCGAGGCGTTCGGGAATGACGATACTCTTGCCGTTGACGCCTTCTTCGGGGTTGCCGCGGCGCACTTCGATGCCCATTTTCTGGGCAAAAGACAGCTGCGAGTTATGATGCTTGCCGGCGCCGGTGTATTCGGTTTCCTGAACGACGATGATCTTGTCGGCATCCATTTCGCGGGCCAGGGAAACGGCGCCGGTCAGACTGGTATTGCCGGCCGGGCCGCGTTCGATACCTTCGAGCTTGGCGAGCAGTTCGGTGACATAGAAAACTTCGCCCTGATTGACGAGAATGTAGTCATCCATGTAGCGCATGCTGCGGGCGGCATTGCGTGGCACATCGGTGCGGTCGGGCCAGGTTGCGAACGGCACGCCGAAGCCGGTATGGCCGGTTGTGAACGATTTGCGGTTAAAATCTCGGTCAGAGGCCATGTGCAGACCTGAAAGATCGACGGAACAGGCGATCACCTGGGCGTTGCAGCCGGCGGCGAGCATGCCGCGCGCGGTGCCGGTGAGGTTGCCGCCCCCGGCATGGGTGATCATGACCGCATCGGGGTCTTTGCCGGTCATCGAGCGGATCTGATTGGCCAGTTCGTAGCCGAGGCTTTCGACGCCCTTGATTCCGAATGGGGTGTAGAGCGAGGCATTGAAAAAGCCGGTTTCTTCGAGGGTCAACAGCAGGTAATAGAATAATTCGGGGCCAACCGACAGCTTGATGACTTCGGCGCCGAAAGCTTCGCATTTGCGGCCCTTTTCGACGATTTCGGGCTGGCCGATGCCTTTTGAGTCGAAGACTTCCTGCACGATGATGCATTTGAGACCGCGCTGGGCGGCCTGTGAGGCGACGGCGGCGCCGTAGTTGCCGGAGGTGGCGGCAATGACGCCCTTATAGCCCTTCTGGGCGGCGACATAAGCAGAAATCGAAGCGCGGCGGGCCTTGAAACTGCCGGAAGCATTGGCGGCCTCGTCTTTGACGAAGATGCGGGCGCCTTTTCCCGGGGCACTGATTTTGCGAACGGCTGCGGTCAGGTTGTGCAGTTCGAACATCGGGGTGTTGCCGACCTTGGTTTCGCTCTGAATTCTGATGATGTCTTCGAGCGTGAAGCCGCAGTCGTTCATCATGCGTTCGTAGTCGAAGGCGAGTTCGCCCTGACGGTAGGTTTCGTAATCGAGGCCCATCGACGACTTCATGATCTCGTTCTTGCGGGCCATCACTGCCTGATAAGAATTATCGCGGGTCATATTTCGCCTCCGATGCCGATAGTCAGCAGTTCTTCGACGGTGTCGCCAAAGCTGTGCGTGTAGTGGGGGTGAATGACCTTCAGATTGCCGGTTACCATTCTGCCGCTGAGGGTTTTAACGGTAACTTCAGTGCCATAAAGAGAATCTGCCGTCAGAAAGCCGGCAACCCTCATAACATAGGGCGTGTGACGGGTATCTTCGGGCACCTGCGGCGCCCGCTGTTCGGGGGTGAGAAGAATTTTTTCGACTTCAACCCAGGTTCCTGCTTTGACTTCGTTCATTCCGGTAACCTCTTTACTATAACTTTGCAGCGCAAAACACCCTGATTATAGCACCCTGAAATTAAAGAGCAAGCCCCGTGCAAACGACTTATTGGTGATCGAAAAATTAATCGTTTTACCGGTTCGGCGGCCCGGTCTAGCAGCCGGCGTTCTTTTTGCTGTTAATAAAAAAGCCCGCCGGCCAGGCCAGAAAACTGGCGGCCGGCGGGCTCGAAGAACAAAATCAGCGATAGAGACCGGTCGGGTCGCAGACAGTAATTTCCTGAGCGTCTTTTGCCAGGTAATCTTTTCTTTCCGGCAATCCGACAGTCGAAGCGCGAATTGAAAACAGGCCCGAAGACTGGTTGGAAAACCGCAGCTGGATTTTGCCCCAGTCATTGTGGTCTTTCAAAATCGTTTTACCGGGTGTGTCGGTCGGGTTTAGATCAAGCGCCAAACCTGAGTCTGTCTTGTCGTTATCACCGTTGAAGTCGACGCCAGAACTGCTCGACCGGCCAAAGGCGGTTGATTCGGTGATGTTATTTTCGTCTATATCGGCGCTGGTTCCGTCAGAATAATCGAGCAGCATGCTTTCTGAATATGGGTTATTGTGAAGGCCGGTCCAGTCTCCGGTTGGCAGATACCATGTTTTGAAGGTCGTTTCACCGACGTCGCTGAGTCGGTAGTAATAATAACGATCGCCCTCCACATATTTGCTGTCGCCAGGTGTTGGGTTACCGTAATTTGAATACATGTAGTTCATGATGCTGATGTAGTTTGGCTTATAATTCTCTTCCTTGTCGCCGCCGTGGTAAAGACCAAGGTTGTGCCCCAGTTCGTGCATGATCGTCGATGCCTGTGAGTTGATCAGATAGTTCAGAGAATTGGCTGTCGAAGTCGAGAACCCTGCATTACCCAGA
>JAKQKW010000185.1 GCA_029560455.1 Candidatus Rifleibacteriota bacterium | reverse complement strand
TATCAGGAAGCCAGAAAAGTCGACCCGAATAATCAGACTGCCAGAAGAAAGTTCCAGGAACTGCAGGACACTATTGACCGCGAAAACCTTGAAAAGATGCAGATACTTCTGACCTCTTTGTTTGCCTGGGGTGTCCTGCCGGCCGTTATGCTGTTATGGGTTTCGCGGCACCCGCGCGGGAAAAAACTGCTGCATCGTTTCAGAATGCTGACCGGTCTTTACAGCTGGCATGAAGCGAAAGATGTCAAAAAGGATTTTCAGCAGACGGTTGATTTTCTGGTGCGAAAAGGCGTGCACTCATATCTTGAGCCACTGGCCGATATTCTGCGCGAGTTTCTGCTGATGCGTGATGCCTATGTAAGAAGCAGACAGCGCCTGCAACAGCTCGACCGCATACTTGTAGAAGACGTTACCCGGCTCGATGAAATTTCCGGGTCGGTAAAAGACCAGGCTTTCAAAAGCGAGATAAAAAACAGTACCGGCAGTTACCGCCGGCGCATCGAGCAGCAGAAAGCTGATATCATCGAGTTCAAAGAAAAGTTTATCGAAGAAAAGCAGCATCTGTGCGGTTTTTTAATCAACCTGCGCACCAGACTCGACCTCGATGAGTCTTTTGACGGCCGCCAAGAAATCGCGCGCCTGACTCACAAAATCGCCGGCATTCGCAAGACATTCCAGAGTGCCGAAAGCACCTGGAATTAAGCCGCAAGCTTTAAATTTGCATGGTTTGCACCGGCTTTGCCCGTCTTGATTTATATGTCAGTTTTTTTATTTAATTATTTGATTTTTTCTGACATATAGTTATGGTCTAACCAGAAATAATTGCGACGATAAAGAGTAGCAGGCAGGCGCCGCCGGCTCAGATTGTGGTGATACAGCTGATGACCTGATTCGCGTTGGTGTGGTATAGTATCTGTTAAGTTTGTAAACAGGAGAAGGCAATGGCTGGTCTGCCAAAACTCGAGTATTGCACATACGGCGATTATTGTGGCTGGAAAGATGATGAACGCCGGGAAATAATCGACGGCGTGCCTTATAACATGACCGGCCCGTCGCGACAGCATGCTGAAATATCGAGAGATCTTGGTTTTCAGTTTGTCTCTTTTTTTCGAAACCGACCATGCCAGGTTTACTCCGCCCCATTCGACGTTCGCCTGCCGCGCGGCAGCGAGGCCGACGACGAAATAGATACTGTAGTTCAGCCCGATCTTCTGGTGGTCTGCGACGAAAAGAAGCTCGACGACCGTGGCTGCAGGGGTGCTCCAGACCTGATTATCGAAATACTCTCACCTTCGACCGCGGCGCGCGACTGCATTCAGAAGCGGGCGCTCTACGAGCGGCACGGGGTCAGAGAATTCTGGACCGTCGACCCGGCGAACCGCATTGTTACCGTTTACCTTCTGAGCACCGACAGAAAGTTCGGCAAGCCCGAAATCTACGGCGACACCGACAAGATCAACGTATCGATTGTCGAGGGGCTCGAAGTTAAATTAGAAGAGGTTTTTCCGCCGGCACCGCCAGAGCTGCGCGTCGTCAAAGAAAGCCCGGCCAGCTTCGACTGAAGCAGGTTTTGAATCGAGCTACTGCCACTGTTTATGCCGCAGTTCCATGCGCGGTTTTGTTTTTTTCACAACTGTTGCATCAGTGTCTGCCAATGCTCGAACCAGCTCCGGGCTTCCCATACCGGGTCGTTATGCCCGGCATCTTCGATAGTATACATGGCTTTGTTCACCGATGGGCAGAAAGCAAAAATCAGTTAAAGGATCTGACGGTGTCGAACAGAACGCTGTCGTCGGCGCGCTATCTGTCGAGGTCATCTGAAATTTGCAGTTGCCGACTTGTTGGTGCCCCGGCAGGCAGCGAAATTTCGGCGTTGATTCGCCAGGAAATAAATCAGTGCAACTGCAAGTTTGCGGCCCGTCACCGCGTTAACGGATGCTGATTTCTCCGGAATGCAGAGAGCACTTGAGTGACTTCGGGCTCGGGCACTCGCCGGGGCGATGCCCGCAGGGCAAGAGTTTGTCGCCGGCCGGCTGTGAGGGCGGTGTTTTTTTAACCTGCGGATCCCGGGCTGTGATGCTGATTACTGTTTTTCCGATGGCAGGCGGTATTGAAGTGTTATTCGCACCGTAAACTTTTACCGTAACATTGTATCTGCCCGGGTTGGCAAAAACATGGCTGATGGGATTACCCCGGTTGTTGCCCGCCCCGCTGTTGTCGTCGAAAAACCATTCGATCACCGGCGCAGTCGACCCGGATGATTTCTGACCGGTCTTTTCCGCGATATATTCCTCAGCCCTGCCAGACTCGTAGGCCCGCTTGTATTCGCTCAGAGCCAGCATTCCGTGCGCCGACTCGGGGTCGTGCCCGTCGTATGGGTCAAAACGGACAGCAGGTCTGACGCTTGAACCGACACTGAAACTGACAGAAAGTGCCGCCGGCAGTTCAGCCCTGAACTGCACCGTTTCGCCGACAAAAGCGTTCTGAGAGGCGTGAATTCTGATGTCAGACGCCTGCTTCGGCGTCGAAGAGGCTGCTGCGATTTTTTCGATCGTCGCATACAACGAAGTCAATGCATCCGTGGCGGTCTGAAGTGATGCAGCCAGCTTCACCACCCGTGCTTCGTTTTCCGGCCGGCTTTCCGCAACGACACCTGAGCTGTTGGCCGGCATTTTAAGCCGAGAGAGGTCGCTTTTTATTTTGTCCGGCAGGCGTTCGAGAGTACCGACCTCAGCAAAGAAGGCTTCGGGCATGCGGCCTTCAGGCCTGGCGATCTGCCTGATATCAGATTTGATAATCATCCAGTCGCCTTCATTCGACTGACGCTTATCGGCAAAAAAGGCTTCGGCTTCTTCAACCCGGCTTTTCAGACTGTCGAATGCAGCCAGAACCTTCTTATACTGAGCTTCATTTTTGCGCATGACTTCGGCATTCGCTGATGCCTTGCCGCTCTGTTCGATAAGACGTGCACTGATGACACCGGCAGCTTCCTGAAATTCCTTCCCGTCGGGACCGGAAACAATTCCGAGCATTTTCTCGAGTTCAGCCCCGGCAGATTCAAGTCGAGATCTCTGCTGATCAGCGGCAACGCGAAGTGTTTTTGCAGTCTTCTCTGCCGCGCCTGGCCCGTCACCAGGCGTTTTCAGGGCGATCTCCGCCTGACGGTTCAGAGATGCGATATCTCTGTCTGCAGTTGAGATCTTTTTCATAAGCTCCTTTTCGAGCTCTGGCAGATTGACAGCTTTTGCGATTTCAGCCGCTTCGCTGCTCTGACGCAGTAAAGAAGCAAGTTCGTCAAGCATGGCATCGGCGTCACGGCAGAACATACGTGCCGAGCGTGCGTTCTGTTCGAGAACCGATTTAAGATAGTCGGCTTCCCCTGCCAGGCGTTTCAGTTCAGACACAGCCTGGCGACCAAACCGCGCGGCTTTCGCATTCTGCACATTCTGCTCCATGTTCTGGGCCTTCATTTCGGCCAGAGCCTGATCGAGAACATTACCGGTATCGAGAGCTTCGCCGACAAGAAAAATCGCCGAATCGCCGGCAGTCAGGGCGGCGCCGGCAACACTTTTTGAAGCGGATTTCAACAGTTCGTAGCTGCCGGTAAGTGAACCGTGAATCGTGCCCTTAATTGAAGCCTCCGCCAGAATTTTCAGTTTCGTGGCCGTAGATTCGGGGTCTTCACCGGCAGCGCGGTATTTCTGACGGAGTCTCTCAATTTCGCGACTGGTATAATCAGAAGTCTCGCGGCTGACCGTTTCGAGGTCGCCGGCGAAAGACATGTTCCAGAGTATCTCGGTGGTGCTTTTGCCTTCGGCATACTGATTACGCACGTTCAGGGCGGTATTGAGCAACCCGAGGCCAGAACAGACACTCTGTTTTCTGTCTGAACTGACGGCGGAACCCGGGCGGTTCTTTTCGGCAGAATCTGTCTGCTGCTGTTTTTTGAGTTCACCGGCCACGCTTCTGGCCATTTTTTCGCCGTATTTCACTTCGAGGTCGGCAATTGCCTCAGCCTGTCGGGCAACCGGAAGCTTCTTCAGATTCGCGGCGATAATTTCGCCGGCCCGGGTATTTTTATCGCCGGCATTTGCCAGACCGGCAATGGCGTCATTGACACGGCGGGTCGCCTTGACCGCCAGCTGTTCATTCATGGCGCCAACGGCAGCTTCTCCCCTGATCGCCTTCTTTGAGGCATTGCGGAGCTGCGATTCTGCAATCAGACGCGAAGAATTACTCTCATAACTGCCTTCGTTCAGTCCGGCCTCAGCCTGTTTATCGTGGCCGGTTTTCCGGCGTTCTTTCAAGGCCTCGGTCTCTTTTATCAGAAGGTCAGCGACATCATTATCGCGCTTGACGTATTTACTCAAAAAAGCGGTGTGCTTCCTGATTTCGGCATCGAGATTTTCGAGTTTTTCCGGGTCGGTAACACCGGCTTTTTCTTTCTGCAGGCGCCCGACTTCTGTGTTCATGCCTTGAATCTTGCGCTGCATTTCCCTGTGGTAAGCCGCCGCTTCGGCAGCGGTCAGAGAGCTTCTGTTGCCTTTATCGATATCAAGCTGCAGCTGTGCGGCTTCGGGGTCGTTATAAGCCAGACCGCCCTGCGAATTGATATACCTGGTCGCTTCGCGAAAGGCATCAGGCTTCATCTGATGCGGTGATGGCATGATATCGGTCGTCAGCCTGGCCGCCCAGTTGGCGCCACTGTCGGCCTTGAACCCGGCCTGTTTGAGATAGTCTGCCACGGCCTGGTTATAATTGTTGCGGGCGTCTTTGACGTTCTGAACTGTCAGCTCGCGGCCAGAACCGAGAAGCTGCCGATCAGTGTCGGTTCCGGGCTTGTAGTCTTTGGTCTGCTTCTCGGGCACGTCAACTGTCATGCCGCTTTTGCCGGCGGCATGGCGAATCAGTTCGTCATTTTTTTTAACAAAAACTTCCTGATTGGTCTGATAGACGCTGTTACTGATTTTACCGGTCAAGGCCAGATTGTTGATCCGATCATTGTTGGAAAAGGCGATCGCCTGCTGGCGCGGGGTGGCTCTGCCCTCTGCCACAGCCATGGCGCTCGCAATCAGCTCGTCATTGCTGATATTTTCTGCCAGTAACGGCGAAAAAGCCATAAACACAGGAAACAGCGAAGCCGCGAACCATTTTGCAGTTTTTTTCATATTATTTCGCCTGCCATATCTGCTGCAGCTTTGCGGCCTGTTGAGCAGTTGCAAACCCGGCCGGCACTTCAGCGATTATTTCATTCAGCAGCAGCGTAGCTCTTGCGTCGTTGCCCGAATCATGATTCAGACCAGCCAGCAGCAGTTTAATTTCAGGCTCTTCGGCCGTCGGTATCAGCAGCAGCTTTTCAAGTTCAAATATACCGCGCGGCAGATCATTAACAGTTACTGCCAGCAGAGCGAGCTGACGGGCAACCCGGTCAAGCGGTGCCTGCGGCAGCCAGGCACGACGGGCCGCGGTTGCAAAGGCCATATCTGGCCGCAGCAGCCGGGCGTAGCAATCTGCGAGGGCTGCCAGACAGGTATCGTTTGGTTCGACCTCGACGAGAGCCTCATAAAGAGCTGTCGCCAGTTTTACTGACGCGAGATCTGAACGGGTGGCATAGGCTTCAGCAAGCGCCATGACAGCAGAGACACTGCCGGGATTTTCCTGAAAAGCGCGTTCGAGTTCGATCAGGCGCTTCTCTTCGGGGTCGATGGTAAATTCAGCAACCGCGTTGCGGGCGGCATTGAGAACGTCTGTAAACACAGACTGGCCACCGATCCCGATGGTTTTCACAACCTTTTCACCAAACTCGTAGAGTTCTGGCGCCTCGCGCTTCAAATCGCTGCGCAGCTGCACAAAGTCGATCTGCCGGTAAATGCCGGTGTTATAGACCAGCGCCCCAACCACCAGCAGTTGCCAGGTGATGAATGCCATGAAAATGAAAACCGGCATGAAGCAGCCCCGACGGGTAGCGCGCCGCTGCCAGAAAAACGCGTAAACAAAGGCGAACCCGGAAGCAAGGCCATAATTACGGGTGGCACCGAGAAACGCCAGAATTAACGCAAAGCCGATTCCGGTAACCAGAAAGGTCGATGAACAGGAAAGGCTCCAGAGGTGCGAAAAGCAGGTTCTTCCGACCTTCTTATCTTTTTCTGCAGCCGCGCGATCCGGAAAATCACTGGTAATCATTTCGCTCATGGTTTCTTATATCTCACAATTGCCCCACCTGACAAAAGGTTATTTGACCGCAGTCTTGACCTGTTCCATGGTCGTTTCGAAGCCCATGCCACTGAATTTGCCGTCTTCTTCGACTGGCCAGCAGCCCTGCGGCGTGTTTACAATCTCATATTGCCCGTCTCTGACAGCAAGAAACAACAGATAAGTGCGATCAGCAACAAAAGTAGTCGAATCTTCGAAGCCGCTGAGAGTTCTTATACTGAGCTTTTCGCCGACTTTCAGACTGCCTTTGACGCTCTCGGCAACTTCGATTTCGTTATCGAGAAAAGAAAGCTGTCCGGGCAGGTCGGCATACAGCGCCGCATTTTCAGGCGTTCTTGGCACCGGTTTGATTGCAGTGACTCTGCCGGTTACGATCATTTCTGAACGGCCAACCAGCTCATCGAGGTTGAGAGTTTCTATCATTGCATGCGCCCCGGTCGCAAGAATTCCGAGACAGATAACAGCCATAATCAGGTATTTCATGCTTTCCCCTTTTTGTTCGTTCGTTTGTCACATCTGCTGACAGGTTTCTGCAATTCACCCGCGTTTGTGACGCCAAAGCATGCGCAAACGCAGTAATGCCATAAGGGCAATTCTATACCTGTTCGATGCCGTGGTCTATCGCTCAGACTAATTTTTTCAGGGCTGGCAGATTTTTTCTTTTGAATATGGGTTGTGGACGGCTTATCTTAAAATCAGATAATCTCGTCAGATTTACCGGCAACAGCACCAACCACCGGAAATTCCAGGCCGGCTTCGCGAAGAGCGGCCTTACCACGGCATGTAAGATCAGAAATGTATGTAAAGGCGTCGCGCCCGTCGACCGGGTAAGCTCTGATGCGATACTGAGTTGCCCATGGCATTTCGCGAACGGCAACGCGAACGGGGCGCGAAAACAGCGTATATGGGCTTGCGAGGGCAACATCACGCAGAATCTGACAAACCATCTCAGCGTCGTGATCAGGGCTCAGGTAAAATAGCGCAGAACATTGCTGCTCACGGCAGCCATCGTTGGAATTCATTACCATACCGTTCCAGATGCAGTTATGTGGAATAGTTACCGCGTCATCATCAGGTGTAACAAGCTTCAGCGCCCTGAGATTGATCGACTGAACTTCGCCGTAAACACCGTTGATAGTTACACGGTCGCCAACACGATATGGCTGCTCATAGACTGCAATTATGCCCGCAATCAGGCTCGATGCAAAATCCTTGAAAGCAAAACCCAGGGCCAGGCCAATGGCACCGAAAAATGCGATAAAATTCTGCATACTCGGCTTGACAATGGTAGGCACAATCATCAAAAGAGCCAGACCAGTTATCATAAGTCTGAAAATTGGTGTCAAAGGCAAAAGATAATAACTGAATCTCGGCGGCAGAATACGTGCCAGCGAAGGAATCAGACGACGGATGAGGCTGCTGAGCAAAATTGCAGCCAGAACCAGAAAAACTATATAAAAAAACGGAATCTGGTCAAAATCACGAAAAATCTGTTCGGGGCCAACGTTTTCTGGTGACATGTTTACATTGCATCCTGCAGATGATCCTGCTCGGCGAGAAAGCGTCTGATGGCAGGGTATCCCTGCCAGCCTGCGCGCCAGACGCTGTTTTCCAGAACGATAATACCAGCCTTCTGCAGCCGGTTCAGGAGGCTGATAAGCTGATCTCTGCCGAAGTTGAGCAGTTCAAAAATTGTTTCAGTCTTGAGTCCATCATGTTGAAGCAGAAAAAGCAACAGAAATGCGCCAGCCTGACCCACTCCTTCTGGCGCCTTGGGCAGCTCAATATCTTCAAAAGCTTTTACCCAGATGGTTTTAGCTTTTGCTGTGGCAGTCGCATCACTATCCGCAACTTCACGGGCAATTTCAGCAACGTCTTCGTCAGGTGCGAGACGCAGGCTGTTACGCCAGATGGCCCAGGCAACCAGAGGAATCCCGCGGGATTCGAGGGCCAGCTTCTTGAGAAAAGACGACGGAAATTCGCCCCTGGCACCGGTAATATTATCTGCCGCCTCGACCCGGCCCTTACCGGTTATTTCAGGCGGAAGAACAAAGCTGCCATCGTCAGCCTGTCTGAAAACAGTCGGCCGATGATTCTGCTGCGATTCAAGCCCGCAGAAAAGCTGCTGCAGGTCTTGTGCCTGCAGACTCTGCAGATAAAACACCCGGCCAAAGCTGTCTTGAATATGCATGGCCGAAACGACATAATGCCAAAGCCAGCTGTTACAGCCAATCACACAGCGCGCCCCGGTATTAAACAACTTTTCAACGAGCTTTCTCAGATGTTCGAGGCCATTAAAATGTCGCAGAAAAAATGCTTCGAGCCTGGGTATGATCAGCGGCCCGCCAGAATCCAAAGGCAGGTCGGCCAGCCAGCTGAAATCACGCGTTCTCAAAACCCGGCAATCAGGAGCAGCCAAAACCCGCCATTTTTTCTCTTCGGCCAGAGCCGCAAGTATTTCGCCGAGACCACTGCCATAAGGGGCCACCATCACCCTTGAGTTCCCGTCAGGTGAATCATCCTCAAGCCATTGCAGCAGGTTCTTTTCTATGGCAGCTGCAGCCTGCAACCATGAAGGAAATGGTGCCAGCCAGTCAATAAGAGATCCGGGCGCATTTTTAAGCTCGCTTTGCACCGCCTCGTGACCAATTTCAGCGTCTTCTTTATTCATGCCCGGGAACAGCTTCTGAAAAAATGACCGGGCCTTACGAGAGGCGGGTTCGGCCGGGAGCTCAAATTTTTGAGGTTGAACGAAGTTCCAGATAGTTTTGCGGGGTTCCTCTGACAATACTGGTTATCTCCCGGGATTTTGGCCTGCTGATAATCAAGGCTAAAATTTTCATTCACTCTGCGGCTGCAATAAATTTATCACAGATAATCAAATAAATCTGGCACCATGGATCATTTTCTTTAACCCGGGGCTGAAGGCACTGCCTGGCTCAGGGAACTGGTGCCAGGCCAAGAGATGCCAGGCGTTTCAGGTAGGCGAGGCGGCGGGTGACATAGGCCGTGCGGTTCTCACCGAACGGAACGTATTCTGAGACCTGGTAGCCGGAACTGGCCATCTGGTCTTTGGTGGCATCAGCAAGCCCCTTGAGAAAGCCAAAGCACACCTGTTCGCGGTTGTGAGTGCCGAGTCTGGCGGTCATGGCCTTCAGCAACAGCGGGTCATGGGTGCCGACATCGAATGCCCGGCCTGAAGCGAGCAGTTTTTCGAACAGGGCCAGAAACATCTGCTGAATACGCGCGAAATCGTCAGTATCGCCTTTGTAGGCGCCCTTCACCAGGCGTATTTTCAGCCCGGCAGCCAGGCTGTCAGCAAGATCCTGCGGTGTGCGATCTAGGTAAGCCTGTAAAGCCAGAACCGTTTTAAAGCCATGACAGGCGGCATTCTGCGCCATTTCACAAACCTGCGGCACCGACGGGGTACCCTCGATGTCGATTTCGACGACAACGCCGGCAGAGGCGGCAGACTTAAGAATTTCTTCAAGATGTTTTTCGGCGAGGTCGCGCGCGAAAGTAAGGCCAAGAGCAGAAAGCTTTATCGCCAGAGAGGCATCGACGGCCTTTTCCCCGATACGGATGAGGGCATTGAGATAGCTGGCTGCATTTACGTCAGTCTGCGCAGCATTTTTGGCATATTCTCCAAGCGGGTCTAAGGCGACTGTTATGCCAGAGCGCCGACGGTGGCCGGCCCATTCAATGGCAGCGTCCAGATCGGGCAATGCCCAGCGGCAGTCATCGGTTAAATGGTTCATTTGAAGACCTCTCGTTATTCTGTCATGTAATTCTACCACAGGTGAAATTGCCCGTGCAGCTGTTTACACAGTTTGCTGCAAGGTATGTTTTAGAAGCTTGCACGGCGCGGGTGTGGTCTGATAAGCTGGGGCTGATGAAAAAGCTGTTTTTGCTGTTACTCATGGGAATTGCTGCGGTGAACGTCGCGTCGGCGCTGGAAACCGAAGAAAAGCCGTTTCCGCCGCTGCATGTGCGCAAGGTGGCGATTGGTGATGTCTTTACGCCGTTCGAATTTGTCGACCTCGATGGCAAAACCTGGACAAACCGGCCATACATAAGAAAAGCGATGCTGATTCTCACGGGCAGTTGGGCATTACGGCACGATCTGCGCAAATGGGCCGACCATATCAGCCTGCGCTATCTGTTTGCCGCTGATACGATCTGGGTTTATAACCCGAGCGGCACCGAGTTTGCCGATCATCGGCAGCGCATCGAAGATAAATTCAAAGATTTCAAAACTGCAGTGCCGGTGGTAATCGACGTACATTCACTTATCGGGCGCAGTCTGCGCATCGACTATGATATTCCGACGATTATCGGCATCGACCGTTTCAACCGCCTGGCTTTCTGCCACGAATC
>JAKQKW010000157.1 GCA_029560455.1 Candidatus Rifleibacteriota bacterium | reverse complement strand
CGACTGTTGAGAATGTCGAGCAGTTCTTCCTGGCGGATGAATCCGAGTTCAATGAGAATAAAGAAGGCCCAGAATCTGACGGTCATGTCAGAAGACAGCCTCAGAGCCGGCAAAACATCTTTAAGAATAGTCGGGTAGTTTATGACGATCTGAACAGCTTTTTTCTGAATACTCTCAAACTTGCTGGCAAGAGCTATCGGCAGGGTTGTCGAAATGACCTTTTTCTGCTTTTCTGAGTTCTGCGACTGCAGCAGCGATGCGAGCTTATCCAGGGCGTGTTCGTTATCAAGAAAGTCGTGGCTTCTCAGTTTATCCTGTAGACTGAGCAGGATTTCCTCTATCATAAACTGCGTTCCTTGGCTTCTTTAATGTGTGAGTCAAAACAGCTCAGAGAATTATATCAGTTATTCACCATAGATGGGGATTTTTTTTAAAAACTGCACACCGGCAGACCAGGTAATTTTAGAAGATGGCGATTTCCGGTCAGAAACATGGCAGCGCCGGCGGCAACAGAGCAGCAATAAGCCTGCAGCGACATTTCCCCGGCGGAGTGCGGTAGTTCAAGGGATCTCTTGAGAGCATCTTCATTGAATGGCGCAAGTTCAAAAACATTCTGACCAAGAATGAATTCATTGATCCGGCTAAGCTGGGCATGACTGCGACCTGCCCGCCGCAAAATCCAGAATGCCAGAGGAACGGCAAGAATAAGCCCCTCAGCCCTGCCAACCAGGGAAAAAATTTCAGCAGCACCAGGCCCATCGGTCAGCCAGACCAGAAGGGGCTCGGTGTCAAATGCCAGCAAGCCCTCGTTGAATGAGATTGCGCGACCTGCCCTGACGATTTCGGGTGGTTTTACATAGCCTTTCAGAATGCCACGGCCGGCAATGAACCTTTCGCGCCAGTAGGCCGAGCGCTCACCGTAACTGATCGAATACACCGCACCGCGCCTTTGTGCCAGCCAGGCATCAACATCGGATTCAAGAAACACCGTTTTTCGGCCGGCATGCCTGGCCAGCGAGGCGAATTCCGGCCGGTGATTAGGCGAACTTGGCGATACCCATGCCTGTACCGTGTGACGTGATACGCGAAGTTTTTCAGATATTTCATTAAGAGTCAGTAATTTTTCGCTGCTCATTTAAATATCTTACAATATATTGCAGTATTTTTCAATACACGAGAAACCCGCGTCAGAAGCCAACTTTCTCAGCCACCACGATTTCCGCGAATCCTTTACTGATGTTGCCCGACGCACCACACCATAGCGACTACCCTGATCAAAAGCGGCAACAACAAACTTTTTCGGCTATGCCTCTGATCAGCAAGGAGTTTTTTCCTGACAGCAAGCTTGACCGTAAAACGGTTTTCGGTTAATATGACCGAACCAACTTAACTTTTTACGGAAATATTTCGGAGGTACAGTTTCAATGTCTATGGTATCTATGAAAAGCCTGCTTGAAGCAGGTGTACACTTTGGTCATCAGACCAGAAGATGGAACCCGAAGATGGCCAAATACATCTTCACCGCCCGCAACGGCATTTACATTATCGACCTGCAGAAGACCACCAAGCTGCTTGACGAAGCATGTGACTTCATCAAAAGCGTCGTGCGCGAAGGCAAACCGATTCTTTTCGTCAGCACCAAGCGTCAGGCCCAGGAAATCATCAAGCAGGAAGCAGAACGCTGCGGCATGTTTTTTATCAATTACCGCTGGCTCGGCGGCATGCTGACTAACCACGTCACCATCGAAAAACGCATCGCCCGCCTCAAAGAACTCAACGACCTCGTTGACAGCGGCAAAATCGAATCTTACCCGAAAAAAGAAGCTTCCAGAATGCGCAAAGAACGTGAAAAACTCGATCGCGCTCTCGGCGGCATCAAAGATATGAAGGGCATGCCCGGCGCTATCTTTGTCATCGACCCGCACAAAGAAGCTATCGCCGTTGCAGAAGCCAGAAAAGTCGGTATTCCCATAGTTTCTGTCGTAGACACCAACTGTGACCCCGACAACATCGACTTCGTCATCCCCGGCAACGACGACGCCATCAGAGCCGTGAAGCTGGTTACCAGCCTGATCTCTGATTCAGTTCTCGAAGCCCTCGAAGGCAAATCCTTCGGCGAACTCCGCGAAACTGCAGAAGTTGAAGCCGGCATGACTGAAGATGTCGATATGGCTTCAGCCCTCGGCATGGTTGCAGGTTCTGACGACGCAGACGATAAACTCGTTATTGACTAATTAAGCTACAGAAGCGAAAGGTGGAAACTATGCAGATAAGTGCTCAGATGGTAAAAGAGCTTCGTGAAAAAACTAATGCCGGCATGCTGAAATGCAAAGAAGCCCTGGTAGAATGCAATGGCGATTTTGAAGCCGCCGTTGACTACCTCCGCAAGAAGGGCCTTGCCTCAGCCGACAAACGCTCTGGTCGCACCACTTCACAGGGTCTGGTAATTCCGTTGACCACTGCTGACAAACGCACCGCTGCCATGGTCGAAGTCAACTGTGAAACTGACTTTGTCGCCAGAAACGAAGATTTCGCAGCTTTTGCGAACAAGATCGCGAATCTGGTTCTCAAAACCCCATCTGTAAAAACTGCAGAAGACCTCAACAAGATGACTGTCGACGGGCAGCCATTTGAAGAATTCGTTAAGTCTAAAATCGCCACCACCGGCGAAAACATCTCGGTAAGCCGTGCTGAACATCTCACTTTTGCCGCCGGCCAGAACGGTATCTTTGATACCTATGTCCACGGCGAAGGCAGCATTGGTGTTCTCGTTCAGGTCAAAGCCGAAAATGAAGCCGCCGCAAAAAAATCTGAAGTGGCTCACTACGCTCATGAAGTAGCTCTTCAGGTTGCCGCGATGAATCCGATGGCTTTGTCTTCGGATAACATCACCCAGGAAGTAAAAACCAGAGAACTTAACATTGCCGTCGAAAAAACAAAAGCTGAGTTAATTGGAAAAGCCGTTAACAAAGCTCTTGAAAAAGAAAAAATCAACCCCGCCCATGTCGACAGCGAAGACCACATGAAGTCCAACATGGAAAAAGGCTGGATTGACCAGGAAACAGTAGACAAAGCTCGCAAAATCATTCAAACGGTTTCTGCAGAGGCTGCCGCTGCCCAGGACGACAAAAAGATTCGCTCAATCGCAGAAGGCAGATTGAACAAATACTTCAAAGAAAACTGTCTCCTTGACCAGGCTTATGTTAAAGATGACAAAAAATCAATCTCTGACCTTACCAATGAAGTGTCCAAAGCAATTGGCGCCAAAATAGAGCTGGTCGCCTATCGCAGATGGGCCCGTGGTGAAGCTGCTGCTACCGAAGCCGCTCAGCATGAACATGCTGCTGAAGCCTCTGCCTAAGGTTAAGTGAAAATCTCTCCGAAGTATCCGTCCGTATGATGTTAGAGACGCCTGCACTGCAGGCGTCTCTAACCCTGTAAACCCGGTTATAACAGGAAAGAAAATGAATCAAGCCTCGTCATCGTCCAGACCCAGATTTATCAGGCCGTTGCTCAAGCTCAGCGGCGAAATGTTCGGCGGCAAAGACGGCTACGGCTTTGACCGCGGCACCCTCGAAAAATTCGCCGGCGAAGTGAAATCACTGATCAATGCCGGAATCACCCCCGGTATTGTCATCGGCGGCGGCAATTTTTTCAGAGGCGCACGCACGACTCTGCCTGCTCTCAAACGCCATCGTGCCGATGCAATCGGCATGCTCGCAACAGTTATGAATGCAATCTGTTTTGCTGAGCACCTTGAAGCCGCCGGCGTAAAAACCGCGGTTTTTTCGGCAATACCTATGGGCAGTATGGCTCTGGCCTACGATATCGATCTTGCCAGGCGCTACCTCGATGAAGGTATTGTCTGCCTTTATTCATGCGGCACCGGCAACCCATATTTCAGCACCGACTCCGGTTCAGCGCTCAGGGCCATCGAAACCGGCTGTGACGTGCTTATCAAAGGCACAAAAGTAGACGGAGTCTATGACTCTGATCCGGCCAAAAACCCGGGTGCCCGCAAATTTGACCAGATCACTTACGAAGAAGTCCTGGCCCGCAACCTTGGCGTCATGGATCTCGTCGCCATCACGCTCTGCCGCGACAACCGCATGCCATTGAAGGTTCTCAACCTCAATGAACCCGGCATCATGCTGCGCGCCTGCCTCGGTGAAAACACCGGAACTGACGTAATCGAAAGCTAATTTTCTCAGGAGGAACCGCTTCATGTCTCTCGAATCAATCATCAACGATGCTAAAAACAAAATGCTTCAGTCGATTGAAGTTCTTAAAAAAGATTATTCAACCATGCGCACCTCACGGGCGACCCCGTCACTGCTGAGTCGCATCACGGTTTCACAATACGGCCAGGAAGTTCCCCTGCAGCATGTCGCTTCTGTCTCCGCTCCAGATCCGAAGTCTCTGGTAATTCAGCCCTGGGACAAAACCATGCTCAGCGAAATTGAAAAGGCCATTCAGAAATCTGACCTCGGCCTCAACCCGCAGAATGATGGCAACCTTATCCGCCTGCCGATTCCGCCACTCACCGAAGAACGCCGCAACGACCTCGTGAAAAACGCCAAGAAAAAGGCTGAAGATTACAAGGTTGCCCTGCGCAACGTCAGAAGAGACGCCAACGACGTTCTCAAAGCCATGGAAAAGAAAAGCGAAATCACTCAGGATGAATGCAAAAAAGCTCTCGACCGCATTCAGAAACTGACTGACGAGTATGTCGACGGCATCCAGAAGGTTTTCGTCGCCAAGGAAAACGAAATTCTCGGAAAATAAACCATGTATAGAATCACTGAAGAATGTGTTTCATGTGGTACCTGCCACCCTGTATGCCCGGTCAAAGCCATTAAAATCGGCTTTCCCTATGTCATCACCAGTAAATGCACCAGCTGCGGCAAATGCGCCGAAGTGTGCCCGGTCGATGCCATTGTCAGGGGCGACGACTGAAAAGCGGCCACATGACCGAAAACAGAGAAGCACTCAAAGACAGCCTGCTGAAAGAGCTTGATCAGGCAAAGATTCCGGCTCATATCGGCATCATCATGGATGGAAACGGCCGTTGGGCGAAGAGCCGGGGCAAAAGCCGCATTCACGGTCATCAGGAAGGCGCACGCCGTGTAAAAACCGTCGTGCGCTTTGCCAACGACCTCGGCGTCAGACATATCAGTCTCTATGCCTTTTCGGTCGAAAACTGGGCTCGACCAAGTTTTGAGGTATCTGCTCTGATGCGCCTGATCAGAGCCTACATTGTCAGAGAGCGCAATGATCTGCACGCCGAAGGGGTAAAGTTCAGGCTGCTCGGCCGTCTTGAAGAACTGGCCCCCGAAATCATCCGCCAGGCCGATATTTCGACCGAGCTGATGAAAAACAACCCGGGCCTGTCACTCAACCTCTGCATAAACTACGGTGGCCGTGCCGAAATTGTCGACGCGGTCAAAAAAATTATCAACAAGGGCTACAAGGCTGATCAGATAACCGAAGAACTGATCGCCGCCAATTTATACTGGCCAGAACTACCCGATGTCGACCTGATGGTAAGAACCAGCGGTGAAATGCGCACCAGCAATTTTCACCTCTGGCGCGGCGCCTACTCGGAGCTTTATTTCACCCCCGTTCTCTGGCCGGATTTTGACGATGTCGAGCTGCTGAAGGCACTTCTTGCCTACCAGAACCGCGAACGGCGTTTTGGCATGATCAGCGAACAGCTCGCAAAAAACTGATATGCTGGCAAGAATACCGGTACTGCTGCTCGGAATACCTGCTGCTTATGGGCTGCTGGTGGCCGGCGGCGACGTAGTTCGTCTGGTTTTTATCGTAATTGTCTGCCTCATGGGTCAGTTTGAGCTGACCCGCATGCTCGAACGTGAAGAAAAACGTCTGCCCATAGCCGAATGGGCCGGTGCCCTGCTGATAATGTCGGCCGCTCACTTCAGCGGTGAACGCGGACTGTTACTGGCATCAGGTCTGGCTGCTGTTCTGCTGATGGCGGCGACGGTGCTGCGCGGTCTGCGTGGCGATGGCTGCCGCCGCTTCTGCCATGGCCTGTTCAGCCTGCTTTATCTGCCCTTCTGCCTCAGTTTTTTTCTGTTGCTTGGCAGAACTTACGGCGGTATGACACTTTTTGTGCTGATTGCATCGATCTGGGCACTCGACATTGGTGCCTATGCCTTCGGCATGAGTATTCGCGGCCCGCGCCTCGCCCCGAAAATCAGCCCGAACAAAACCATTTCCGGAGCTGTCGGTGGCGCCCTTTCCTGCATTGCCTTCATCGTTCTGGCGGGCCATTACCAGATGCTGACCCTCGCCACCCCGAATCTGCTGGCACTTGCTTTTTCGGTTGCCATTCTGGGGCAACTTGCCGATTTATTTGAATCGATACTTAAACGCGAGTCTGAAATCAAAGACTCAGGGGCGCTTCTCGGTGCCCATGGTGGCATACTCGACCGGATAGACAGTATCCTGTTTCTCGGCCCGGTGTGTTATACGGTTTTTATTTTATAAACTGTCAGGAAAGGTCGTCGGATGTTAGGTTTTCTCTATATCGCCGTAAAAACAATCTTGTCAATCAGCTTCGTTCTCGTCAGTATCGCACTGGTGCATGAACTTGGTCATTACATCACCGCCAAACTATCGGGCATCTGGGTTCTGGAATT
>JAKQKW010000154.1 GCA_029560455.1 Candidatus Rifleibacteriota bacterium | reverse complement strand
GCAGACCGATCTGACTCCCCGTCAGAGCGGCTATATAAAAAAAATCACGGTTGCAGCCGACAATCTTCTCGGCATCATCAACGAAATTCTCGATTTTTCGAAGGCCGAAGCCGGTAAAATAAGCCTTGAGACAATCGAATTTGATCTAGATGACATTCTCGATCAGTTGTCTGACCTTATCACCGGCAAAGCCCAGGAAAAAGGCCTCGAAGTCGTCTTTCTGACCTCGCCCGAAGTGCCGACCAGACTGATCGGTGACCCGCTGCGACTCGAACAGGTACTGATCAACCTCGCCAACAATGCCGTAAAATACACCCCATCCGGCGAGATCGTCATTTCGTCAGAAGTTGCCCGACGCGAAAATGACTTTGCCTGGCTGCGTTTCACTGTAAGCGACACTGGCATCGGCATGACTGAAGAACAGCAGCAGAAACTTTTCCAGCCCTTCACTCAGGCTGACAGTTCAATCACCCGCCGCTTTGGCGGAACCGGGCTCGGCCTGGCAATCTGCAAACGCTTTATAGACGCCATGAACGGTGAAATAAAAATTGAGTCGGTCCCTAATCATGGCAGCATTTTTCGTTTCACCGTCAAACTGGCGGTAGCGGCAGAGCGACAACCGTTGCACCCCACATCTGATCTCAGAGGGCTCAACGTATTGGTTATCGATGACAGTGAATCGTCACTGAACGCGTTCAGGTCGCAGCTGCAATCGCTTTCTTTCGTTGTTTCAACCGCCAGGTCGTTAGAAGAGGCCTCAGAGCGGCTTTCTTCACGCGTCGCCGTGCGCCGGTTCGACCTTATCCTCCTCGACTGGAAATTCCCGGGCATCAGCGGTCCCGAAGCAATCAGAGCCATCAGAAAATCATCGATGACAGAAGTTGAAGGCGGCCGGCAAATTCCTATCATCAGCGTCGTTCCATTTGGCCAGGAAATCATTGCAGAAAAAAGCATCGGCAGTGAACTTGAAGCTCTGCTGATCAAGCCTTTTACTTTATCAACACTTCTTGACACGATCCTCAGGGTTTTTCACAAAGACGTGTCGATCCCAAGACGAAGTTCCCGCGCAAGCCTTAGCCCGGAAATCCTTGCCGACCTTAAGGGTTTAAGAATTCTGCTGGTCGAAGATAATGAAATCAATCAGGATTTTGCATCAGAGCTCCTCAACAAAACCGGAATCATTGTTGAAATAGCAGGTAACGGCCTGATTGCTCTGCAAATGCTGGAAAAGCACCAATTCGACTGCGTTCTGATGGACGTGCAGATGCCGGAAATGGACGGATATGCCGCCGCCAGAGCCATAAGACTTCAGGAAAAGTTCCGCCAGCTGCCTGTGATTGCCATGACAGCAGGCGCCATGTCTGGCGATCGTGAAAAGGCTCTGCAGGCTGGCATGAACGATTACGTAACCAAACCCATAGACCCGCAGAAGCTTTTCCGTAAGCTGTTGCAATGGACCCACACCGACAGATCAGTATCGGCGATCAGTGAAGCTTCTGAAAAACAAAGCCAGGCAATTCAGAAATTGCCACAGATTCCCGGAATGGACGTCGAAGCCGGTCTCGAAAGAATAGGCGGCAACATTGCAATGCTGATTAAAGTAATGAAAAAGTTCTGCCTTAATCATGCTGATGCCACCGACAAAATTAAGAAAGCACTCGAAACAGGGCAAAATGACGAGGCAAGGATTCTTGTTCATAATCTCGCGGGAGTTGCAGGAAATCTCGGGGTGAAAGCCATTGAAAACCAAGCCCGGGCTATTGAGGCATCGATCGTCAACGGCCAGATCGAGCTGGCCCATGAAATTCTGCGTCAGCTGAAAACCGAGCTTAACCAGTTCATTGCTGCAGCGGAGAAGCAGTTGAATTCAGAAACTCAACCAGCAGCAGCGACAAACACGACGCACACGAACCGGCAACAGCCAGCAAAAGGATTGTAAATAGCAGAAAACAGTATTAAAATGATGCTGTATTCGATCATTACAAGCACTCCAGCGAAAGAGCAGCAGAATTACAACAATGAAAAATCTCGAAGAACTTCTCGTCACAGAATTAAAACTGCGCTTCCAGCCAGACATCATAATTCTCTACGGTTCCCGTGCCCGCGGCGATGCTGATATAAACAGCGATATTGATGTTGCCTGCTTCTGCCAGAAGCCCGAATTAAAGAAAGAAGCCCGTAGTTTTCACGGACTTTCCCTTGACGCGTGGTTTTACCCGACCGAATCGATGAACTCCGACAATGATGAATTTTTGCGACTGCACGACGGCCGCTGCCTGCAGGACATGGACGGAACCGGCCGCGCTTTTCTGCAAAGGCTGCATGAAAGATTTCTCAAGGGTCCTGCACCTGTTGCCGAAGAAGAGCGCAAGCATTCGATCGAGTGGGTCAGAAAAATGCTGCAGCGTGCTTCCGGCAACAGTATCGAATCTCTTTACCGTCGCAGCTGGCTGGCAGTCGAAATACTCATGATCTACTTTCAGCTGCGCAATCAGTGGTATTGCGGCCCCAAAAAAAGCTTCGGCTGGCTCGAAAAAAATGACCCGCAGGCCCTCAAACTGTTTCAGGCGGTTTACCAGAACCCCGAAAATCTGCAGGCCCTTCATGTTCTGGCAGATCATGTCATTGCAACCGACCGGCAGAATTC
This sequence comes from Candidatus Rifleibacteriota bacterium, assembly GCA_029560455.1. Next base: position 9,136 of record JAKQKW010000154.1, on the reverse strand, counting down.
TGGCGATAAATGACCGTCAGAAAACCTGCTACCACTAAAACAGTTGCTTTGAGATATATGCTATCATTTTCTCTGAACCTCCTTTAACCTGAAAATCCTGGATCTCCGACATGACTTATGAAATGCTTGGCTTTCTCTTTTTCGCTGCCGGAATAGCTGGTTTTATCGACACGCTTGCCGGTGGTGGCGGCTTGGTTACCATACCGGCACTTATTCTGAGCGGGATTCCGCCGCACGCCGCCCTCGGCACCAATAAACTGCAGAGCTCTATCGGCAGCGGCACCGCCACTTTTATCATGTTCAAGAAACGCAAGGTGAACTGGTCCGACGTAAGATTTCTTATGCTGGCAGCCTTTGTCGGGGCTCTTGCCGGAACCGTCGCCGTGCAATTCGTCGATGCGAAGGTATTGGGTTTCGTTATTCCGATAGTTCTCGTAATTATCGCAGCTTATTTTCTGCTGGCTCCAACCCCATCAGAAGTGAACAATCAGCCACGCATGTCACCGCAGTTGTATCAGCGACTGCTGGTGCCGGCAATTGGCTGGTATGACGGCATGTTCGGCCCCGGAACCGGTTCGTTTTTTGCCCTGGCTGGCGTTTCGCTCAGAGGGCACGGCATGATCGACGCCACCATAATCGCCAAAACTCTCAATTTTGCCACCAATATCGCCAGTCTGGCGGTTTTTCTCATTGTTGGAAAAGTAGTCTGGATTGCGGGCCTGACAATGATGGTCGGGCAATTAATCGGTGCCGCCGCAGGTTCATATTGCCTGCTGCGCATAAATCCACGATACTTAAGGGTTCTGGTGGTTCTGATGTGCCTCAGCATGCTTGCCAGATACGCGGCAGCAAACGGCTGGTTCAGCTAAAAACCTTGCAGCGCTTAATTTTCGGTATCATCGGCGCTGCCGGCAGCATCTTCTCTACCTTCGTCGCCATTTTTGGCTGATTCGACTGACTCGTTATTGCCAGAGTTCTCTGATACGGGAGTCAGAACCGTCTCAACCGGACTGCCGGCCTCCCAGGCTTTCCCGTTCCAGGTATAAAGAGTCTCGACTTTTTTCGCAGAGGCTGCCACGCCATTTTCACTGTCCGCTTCTTCATTGGTAGTGGTACGCAACAGCAGAGATTTCTCTCCCAGCCCTTCATCGCCCGGAAAGACAAACACAGATTCAACATGAAAAACCCCGGCTTCAGATACTTCTTCGGCAGTGGGGCCAGTTAAGATTTCCCTGCCGGTCCAGAAAAACAGAATGTTGCCGCGCGTGTAACCACAGGCATCATAACCGCAGTTAATCTGAAAGACCTTTTTGATATCCTGAGTCCCCTTCCAGGGCAGTTCATCAACCCTTACATTGTAGCCATAATTCTTTTCCTGGCCCATCATGGTGGCAATCCATTTAAACGGTGCCCTGGCAATAATCTGCCCTTCAGAAATCACGCGGCACTCGCCGGCAAAATTGAACTCACCAAACCCGGTAATACCCGAAACCAGCGTCAGCTTTTTCCCTGAGTCTTCGAAATTGATCGAGGCAAGCGACAGCAGACCACCCCAGATATGCCCCTGAACTTCCGGTTGAGAAACCGACTGTACCCTGTACCACGGAGCGGCAAAACCCGACATGGAGAATTCTCCGTAAGGCTCATCGAGTGTCTTCAGTTCAGTGCCAACCGGAAGGTTGCCAACGACACGCCCCGATGTCGAGGGGGCCGCCCGCAGGTTAACCTTGTCGGCAAACAGGTAAACTTTGGCCCCGGCGGCAAACTTGCCATACTGGTAAATCTGTTCTTCGGCCTCTGCCAATGGGCAGAAAATCAGAATTGCAATGGTCATTATCATCAGAGCAGTATTCTGCAAAAAGCCGGCTCGAAGCATTGGTAATTCTCCTCTATCCTATGAATGACTTTTCTGTTCTTGAACGAGCGTAATATGGCTGCCTTGTGGCAAATTCAGGGTCTGTTGTTTTCGAAACGGTACATGATAAAATATACCACAGCAGGATACTGCGAAAGGATATATTGATGCAGGTTTCTTCAAAAGAACAATTCTTGCCCGGGTTCAGAATCTCGATTGTCGACGCCCTTGTTCTGGCTGCAGGAACTGCCGGTTCGGCATTTCTGGCCGAGATAATCAGAGCTTCTTTTAACTCCCCCCGACCCGGGCACATCTCTTAACATTTCCTCCGCCGAATAAAAAAATCAGACTTTTGCCCCGCAAAACCTGCCAAATTTTGTATAATTCCCCGGTCAGAGTCAAAATTTTGCGAGGGTAATCTAAATGCTGTTTTTCAGCCGTTCAAGGCTTTTTCTGCTGTTTTCTTTCTTCTGCCTGGTATTAAATACCGCCCAGGCAAAAAGCTTTTCTGGAAATGGCCTTCTGGCTCGGCTGCACACTCTAGCCACCAGAGCGAGACTGAACCTGATCGTCAATTCGCCGGACCGCAATCTCAGCGACTTCAGACTATCGGAGTCACTGAACGATATCGAACAGCTTCGGGCAATCGCCGGAGCCGCAGACTGTACCGCCGACCGCACCGGATCGATCTGGCTGATCACAGCCAGAGAGCGGCAGACTTTTCAGAACCACCCGGGCTGGAAGTTCTTTTATCCATCTTTTGGCCCGATAGACAGTCTCATGGCCCGCAAAAACGACAGCGATTGCGCCGACACCTTAACCTTCATGGTGCCATCTATCAATGCCGGCATCATTTGCGGAGAACACAGCAGGGAAGCCGCTGCGGCAGAATACTTTCGAAGTCTTGAAAAGCCGGCAGTTCCGGCCGAGTTGCAGCTTGATATTAGCGCTGACAATTCACTGCAGGCTGCTTCCATTTCACTTCATCTGCTTACAAATACCAGCTTTTTTCTTGAACTGGCAGACCCTGAATGCGAACCGGTCGCCGCAACTTTTTCATTTGCCTGCGATGCGTCAGGCTCTTTCAGCCTGGCGGTTGAAAATACCAGCGACAATTATTCCGGCGCCGGCAAAAGCACGGCTTCACAGTTGCGGCGGAGCGTTCAGAAACAGAATTCCCTGACTCTTAACAACAACGGCAACGCTGTGACCGTAAACTGGAACGCCCGCCTTTTAAGACCATTTCCTGAAAAAAACTACAAAAAAATTAACAGAAATCTCGCTGGCCGCAACGACTTGAACATTGTCACAACCAAGTCTGATTCAGAAAACCAGATGAATCTGATGCTGCTTAATGAGCCATTTGAAAAAATTCTCGGCAGAATTGCAGCCGCTGAAGGCGGAAACCTGGCGATAGACAAAGACTTGAGCGGTAATATTTCGGTTTTCTTTTTCGGGCCTGATCTGTATTTTGAAGAACAGATGAACCGTATCGCCCGCTCAGTCGGCGGCGGCATCAGAAAAATCGGCAACACCTGGATGGTCGCGCCTGAAAAAAGGTTTGTCGACGTCTTTGAATTTGGTTACAACATTACAAAAAGGTTGCAATATTCTGATTCAGAAGCCACTGCCGCCATACTGAAATCCTGCCTTGATGCTCTTGAAGCCCCGGCAAATTGTCGTGTAGCATCTGACCGGATTATAAATGCAATCATTCTCGCCGGTTCTGCAAGGATAACTGACAGCCTCATACGCCTGGTGTCTGAACTCGATCGCCCGCCCGTGCTTTTCGACAGCCGACTTTCGCTGCGGTCTGCCACGGGTGATTTTACTGAAACATTCGCCATAAACACAGGGCGGACCAGCAACAGACAGATCGAGCTCAAAGACGCGAACGCCAAAATTGAACTTCTCCCCGTCAGAATGCCACATCTGGCTGAGCCTGGGCTTAAAATACAAACCAATGCCAAACTTAAATCTGGTCTGAAGCTGAGACTGGTGTTCTGGTCGGCTTTATCAGAATCTGATTCCAGGCCGGTAATTGAATTCAAGGGCAGCTCAACTGCCTCCCTTTTTATTTCGGGCTCAAAGTCAGACAGTCAGTTTGCCGATCAGCGGTATCTTTCACATGAAGCAGAAGATGAGAGCGGCAGCGAAACAGACGATGCCTTCGAATCTTCATTTTGAGGACAGAATCAATGACAGAAAAACTCATAAAAAACTGCCGCAACACACTGCCCGGCCTGCTCATCAGCCTTTTGTTTATTATTCAGATACTGCCGGCATGCATGGCGGCCAAAGAAATGAAGGCTGATTATTCAGGCTGGTTATTGACCGACGCCTTTGCCGACCTCGCCATGAAGGCCCGCATAAACATCGTCTGCGCTTTTCCTGACCAGAAAAACGGTTATTTCAAACTTAATGAAACGGTCTATTTCGAAGAGGCCATGAGCCTTCTGGCGAAAATTAACCGCATGAAAGTTCGCAGAAACGACAATATCTGGGTCATTGTGCCCGAAGATTCTTTGCCCGAAAGTGATCGCCAGTCGATAGTCATAAGCAGTCTTGAGTTCAGGCACCTTTCTGAACTCGGCAGTCAGATCGAGCTTATGAAAATGCCTGAAGTCAGCCTCTGGTTTCCGCCAAAGACTGAGATAATGGTCGCATTCGGCCCCATAACCGGCATCCATGAGATAAAAAAGCTCAAAGAAACCCTCGACACACCGGTTCACGCACTTCGGATCAGTTTTTACCTGAAAAGTCTCCCTGACAAAACCATTGCTTCATGCACCTTCAACGGCGTAAACAATCAGCCTTTTTCACTCTCTTTCGCTTCTGAGACAGGCAAAGAAAAAATCTCGATCACCGGAACCCCGTCGCTGAACGATGACGGTAAAATCAGGTTCGCCTTCAGCGAGAAATTTGTTGCATCTGAAGCCAGATTGCAGAAATCAGACAACATCTTTCTGCAATACCAGAAGCCAGAAGAACATCGCATAAACCTGGCCGGAACAGAATGGCTGATTGGCTGGCAGATGGCACCAGTTCAGCTTTATGGACGGCTGACCCCGGAAAATGCAGAACATAACAAAAGTATCTCGACCACTCTTTCCGATGAAAGACAGGCTGAAGAAGACCAGTCACTGCGGCATTATACAGAAATTCCGCATTCAACTGCCGAGCCTCTCGAAAAACCCCTGATACTCAAGAATGCCGACATGTCGTCAACACTTGACGACCTTGCCAGGCAGCAGGCTATCAGACTGATATGTGACAGCAGTATTTCCGGCAGAATTTCGGCGTTCTGCTTTGACGAAACTCTCGATCGTGAAATGTTTCTCAGGATCATCGCCATGGCTGCCGGCGCCCTGCACGAAGAAGACGGTATAACCTTTGTCGGTAATCGACGGGCGATCAAAGATATGCAGCTGAAACCAGGCAAACCTGTATTTTCTGAACCACTTAAAGCTGTTTCTGCGGCCTCTGCCGCTTTCATGCTCAACTCGTTCTTCAAGGAAGCCGGTATTCCGGGCCGGGTCAGCCCGGTTTCGGGCAACCGCGCCGCCATAATATCAGATGACCGGGGTACAGATCTGGCGATAAAAATCTGCAAAGACTGGGCGTCTGGATCACAGCGTTTCAATATTGGTATCAGCACCAACCCGCTCTCACGAAGCTCCACCCGGTTTTTTTCTCTGCAAAATGACAAAACCGCCGAATTCGTTTTTAAAACTGACGGAACTACAATGAAAGGCAACCTTAAGCCGTCTGTTGTCTCAAGTGAACTGGGCCTGCTGAATGTTTCCTATCGGCTTGAAACGACTTTCAAAAGTGGCGGATATCTGCAGATCGACAGTTCAAGCCAGATTGCAGCATCGAGCCCGATGCTTCTGCTGCAAAGTCAGATTCCGGCGGCAGAAAAAATCTATCTTTGCGGCCAGTTCTCACGTAAATTCCCCGAAGATATTCTGACAGTCGGTGAGTCACTGCCTGATGCGCATGCAGAGACAGACCCGGACAAAGCTTTTGACTCAGAGTTCTGAAACAGGAACAACATTTAATCAACACGGAAATAAACCACTTGCAAACCCAGCCAGGAAAATTGATCACCAGACTGCTGCAGCTGATGCTGCTGGTTCTGCTGCCGGTTTTTCTTATCTGGTCTGTTCTCTCGGGTTATTACGGCTCGGTCAGCCGACAGGCGATCTCTGATGCCCAGGATCGCCTCAATCTACAGCTCGACCGGCTCGAAGCCTTTCATTCTGACGAAACGTTTTTTCACGCCCTGTTGCAGCAAAACTTTGCCAGAGTAGACGCCTCTGCCAACCCCGATGCTGAATTGAAAAATAAAATGGCATCTTTCAGGCGCTTTCTTGCCAACCGGGTGCGTTTTATTGTCTGGAATCCAGATGGTTCGATCAATACTGCTCTGAGTGACGAAAAGCGCTTTCAGTTCATTCTCAAAAGCATGTATCAGGTTATGCATCTGCTGGCAGATGTTTATCGCAATGATCCGGCGTCTAACCCGGCTGGCCTGCAGACCGTCGCCGGTAAAATCAACCTGCTGCGGGGTTACTTTGGCCAATTTCTCTTCGAGAATCAGCTTTTTGAGCCACTAAAACCAGGTACCCGTGGCAAATGCCTGTTTGTTTCTCTCGAAAAACAGCAACGCCTGCTCTGGTATTACCCCGGGCGCAATTTTTCACTCGCATGCTTTCTTGACGCCGAACTGACCGGCAGGTTTCTTGGCCCGCAAACTTTTATCAGTCAGGCTGCAAAAAAAACCGAATCAGAGCGGCCGGCAATGGTTAAAACCCTTTCCTATGAAGCGTCTGGATTGCCTGCCAGCGCCGAAGAGCAGGCCGAAATCATGCTGGAAATAAGAAAATTCGAAGCTGACGGCATGGCAATGCGCGAAAGCCACAAATTTCTCGTGAACGTGCGCCAGGCCAGCCCCGATCTGCTTCTCGTCAGCTATCTGCGCAAAAACTTTCTGCCATCAGCAGAAGATCTGGCGGCCAGAACTCTTGGCAAGATATTGTCAGCAGGTTTTTGTGCCGCTTTTTTCTTCTCCTGCCTGCTGTTGAGACACCCGCACTGGTGCCTGTCGGTTAAACACAAAATGCTGCTGCTGTTCGTCTTCTCAAATGGGCTGCCCCTGCTGCTGATGCTCTCGGCCGGCTACGAGTTTTTCCACGAAAAGAGAAGTGAGCTGCTTAACTCTGCCCATCAGGAATCATTACGCGTTCTCAAAGAATTCGACCTGCGTTTTCCTGAATCAGCAACGTCTCTCGCTGCCAGGCTGAACACTTTTGTCGACGAACGCAACCGCCGCTATGGCAGCAGTCGCTGGCCCGACGCTGAAATTGACCGGCTGAAAAGGCTTCTCAAAGAAATACGCCCTCAGGAAGGCGGCCTGCTCGAAGACTCTGAAAATTACAGCTTTTACATCTCCAACACCACAAACCAGGCCTCAAAAATGGGCATTGCACTGATGCAGGGCGGGCTCGATTTTTTCAGCCAGCCAAAAAGCAACCCCCGTTTTAAAAGCCGCGAAACGATTCTCGAACAGATTTCGAGTACCGATAAATCGCTGTATTTCTTCCTTGCGGCTCTGAACCGCTTTTCGACTCTCAGCACCGGCGACAGCGAGCGACTGGCGTATCTCAAATTTACCGGTGCACCGGATCGCGGCTTAAACTGGGGCTTGATACTGCTTTCATGGGAAAAATCTGCCTTCATTCGCGATTTTATCGGCGAAAGACTGCAAAAGTCAGCGGACGAGCTCAAGCCCAGAACTCTGGCCGTCATGGAAAGCTCGTCTGAAAAAATATTCTCGACAACCAACCTTGAAAATCCGCTGATCAAGAAGCTTATGCTCCAGACACGCAGTCGGAGGATCGTCACCAGCGACCATGTTGAAGTCAATGGCAAAGCCTGGCTATTTACCTCGATTGCCGGCAATGAAATCGCCCACGGCATTCTTGCGGCCCTTTACCCGGCCGACCTGATCGACCGCCAGATTTTTAATCTTCAGATTGTCATCGGTTTCGCCATGCTGCTGACCATCATAATTCTCAGACACATAATCATGCTTTTCGCAACCAGACTGCTTGCACCCGTAGAAAGCCTCGCACGCGGCATCGAAAAGGTTAAAAACCGCGACTACAGCGTAAGGGTTCCCCATGGCAGTGATGACGAGCTCGGTCTGCTGGTCGACGCCTTTAACCAGACAGTAGAAGGTCTGCACGAGCTGTCAATCGGCACCACCGTTCAGGTTGGTCTGCTCCCGGCAGAAAATTACCGGCGCCGGCAGATAAAACTTTTTGCCCGCTCTTTGTTCATGAGCAAAATGGGTGGCGACTACTTCGATTACTTTGACCTGCCGGGCAACCGTCTCGGGGTATTTTTTGGCGACGTGGCCGGGCACGGTATCCCGGCGGCGATGATCATGGCGATGATGAAGGCCATGATTGCCGCAGCTTCAAAAGATTTCCCGGGGCCGGCGGAAGTTTTGTTCAGAGGCAGTCAGATTCTTCAGGAACTCAAAAAAAGAGACTGGCGACGCATGATGACCGCCCAGTGCCTCGACTTCGACTGCCAGACCGGCAGTTTTGTCATCGCCAATGCCGGCCACTGTTACCCGGCGATAATTGGCCCGCATGGTGAAACTGCAGAGCTTATGGAACTAAAAGGGTTTCCGCTCGGCAGTTCTGCAAAAAACCGGTCAGAAGAAAAAACCGCAACCCTGAAACCCGGCGAAACAATGATTCTGTATACGGATGGCATTATCGAAGCTACCAATAAATCGGGTGAGATGTTTGGTTACCCAAGATTTCTGCAACTGCTGAAAAGCGCCTGGAATGAGGATCTCGAAATTTACTGGCAGGGCATTCATGCCGGTTACCGCGCCTGGGCCGAGAACCAGGATGACGATCTGACCTTTCTGATGCTGCGGCGGGAGGAAAAATGCCATGATTGACGGCAAATTTTCGGCCTGGCTGAAACTTATGGTTGCGACAGTAATTCTGCCGCTGGTCATCTTCTGGGCTGGCGGCGCTTATCTTGCTTCGCTCGCCCGCGACCTGCGCTTCAAGAATTTCGAAATCGAGGCAGACGAAACTCTGGCAACCATGCGCTCGCTGGCCGAAACCGAAAAATATCTGTGCTCCAGCCTGAACAGCCTTTTTAACCGCCAGAATGGTCCAGCCGAAATGGCAAAGGCGATTGAAGATTATGCACGACAGCACCGTATCAAACTGCGCTACCTGGTCTGGAATG
>JAKQKW010000140.1 GCA_029560455.1 Candidatus Rifleibacteriota bacterium | reverse complement strand
CAGGGCGTTGCTGCTGGCAAACAGCAGGTGACTGAAAACCGAGTTGGCCCCGAAGGTTGAGCGCAGTTCTTCGCGGCTGTTCAAACTCAAAAACTGTTTCATTCTGAAACCAACGGCGATAAAGGCATTTTCACTGCCCTGAATTTCTATTTCCTTAACTTCGGTTTTATCGAGAGGTGAACCCGCCCAGGGGGGGCACTGGGAAGTGACGATGCCCTTGCCGGTTGGGAAATCAGCGAAGGTATTGCTGATCATTTCGAGGGTTTTGTCGCTGTCGAAGTTGCCGACGGCGGAAATACACAGATTCGAGGCAACCGCCCATTCGCGGTAAAATTTGCTGACCATTTCATAGGTGATCTTGTCGAAATCACCACGTGAAAAGTTTCTGAAGGTCAGGTTCATACCCGGGTACATTCCATCAACGAGGCTGTTAACAACCGCAGTGTGGGGTTTGCTGTTCTCTTCTTCAAAACGTTCAAGCACTTTAGCCCGAGTGGTTTTAAAGAATTTTTCTGAGAAATCCGGCCTGATGATGGTATTTTTCAGGAACTCAAGCAGTTCCGGCAACTTCTGTTTTTTGGTGCGGGCTGAGATAATCAGACTATCGTTGTTAAATACCGCTTCGAGTCGGGCGGCAATATCGTCGAGGCGGTTGTTGAGCCGGCGATTTTCGTTGTCGTTGATATAACTGGCGACCATTTCGGCAACCAGGCGGGTCATGCGTCGGTCGTTCGCGTCGGCGGCACAGGCATCGACGCCGAACAGCAGGGTCAGGCCGACGACTTCACTGCCGGCAAAGCTGCGCACAATAGCGCGGGCACCGTTCGGCAGAGTTTTGAGCTTAACCGGGTTTTCTTCAGCCTTCTGATATTTCAGCGGGTAGAAAATACGCACGGCATAGCGGTCATTGCTGAACATCTGGTGTGCAACCCGCTGCATGTCGGTTGGTGTAACCCGGTCATAGGCAGAGTCGATGCTTTCGGCGATTCTGAAATTACCCATGAGTTCGGCAAAACCGAGATCAAAAACTCTTTCGAGG
>JAKQKW010000118.1 GCA_029560455.1 Candidatus Rifleibacteriota bacterium | reverse complement strand
CTCGGGCTCTAAGCCGCATCCTGCGGCAATCGCCCGCGTTTTGCCCTCCAGGCAAAACGTCCGGTCTTAGCGGCATCGTTTGCAGGGAACTATGGGGTGCTCGACAAGCGTCGCTTATGCAATCGCCTGACCTGCCGAAACTAACATATTGTAATAATCAGGTAATTGTTTGCCGTAGTTTTTGTGATGATTTTTTACCCAACTTTTCGTGAGAATAAAATTTGTTTCATGTGAAACAGGGGAAATTTGCAGCAGTCAAGATTAACATTATTATGTAAACCTGCGTATTTAAAATGCCGAATTGAAAGATAAAAAAGTGAGATTTACAGCAAAAAATATATTGGCCAGATGGGGAATTGTCTTCGGCAAAAGCAGGTTTTCGGGCGGACAGTGGAGTTTGCCGGGTGAGAAATTTGTTGCCTGCGGGGTCGGTTCGCAATATGTTTAAAGCAGGAGTGATTGAAAGGGAGAGGCAAACATGCGCGAGTTTCTCATGCGGCCGATGTCGGTTCTTCCGTGTTCGCGGCGGCTCAGTTTCGTAAGAGCTGAAGGCTGTCACCTGTTTGACGAAAGCGGCAAAGGCTACCTCGACACCTTTGCTGCCAATGGCAATGTGGTGGCCGGGCATGCTTCGCTCGAGATCCAGAGCTCTTACCGGTCGCCGGCAGCCGATGCAGGGCAACAGCTTGTACGCGAGATTTCCCGCATGCTGCCGGGCTATCTTGAGCATTTCCAGTTGTTTCAATCCGGGGTTGCCGCGATAAAAGCAGCCTGTTCCCTGTCGCGACGGTTCCGTAACAAGCCATACGTGATCGGCATATCCGAAGACATCGTGCAGAACTCTTTTCTGGTCGTTTCTTCGTCAGATGAAGAGAATTTTACACCTCTCTTTTCGATCGATACGCATTTCGAACTGGTCAGTCACAACCTCAGCCACCCGCCGGTAACCGGTCAGAAAAGGCTTTCTGAACTCGGCAAGTCATGCCGCGGCGCCTGCCTGTGCTCTCTTGAAACCTTCTTCGCCGACCTTGCCGACCAGACAGCCGCAATTGTCATCGAGCCCTCGATCGGCGTCGGCGGCTCGGTCGAGCCATGCCGCAATTTTTTCGGCAAGCTCGAAGAATTCTGCCGGGCAAATGGTATCGACCTGATCGCCAACGAAACGCAGTGCGGCATTGGTCGCACCGGCAGTCGCATGTTCGGCTTTCAGCTGCTGAACATTCACCCGGATATCGTCTGTATCGGCCCGAGTCTTGCCAATGGCTACCCGATCGGCATCGCCGTTTATGAAGATCATTTTGCCGGCCTGGTCGAGCCGGTTACCGCCACCGCCTGTTCGTCGTGTGCAGCGGCGCTTGCCACTCTGAAGACAATTGAAAGACTCGACCTGCTGCGGCGCTCTGAGCAGCTGGGCGAGATTTTCAAGGAAACTCTGTATCGCCTTCTTGGCAATCATGCTTTGATCAAACAGATCCGCGGGCTTGGCATGATGATCGAAATCGAGTTTGCCAGTGTCGAAGCGGCTACCGAGCTGCATCACCGTGCGAGCGAACTGGGTCTGATCACCGGCACCGGCAGTGTCAGACAGAACATCATCAGGCTGACACCGCCACTGATTTTTACGGGTGACATGACCGAGGAAGCCTGCCGCATACTGCTGGCAGCAATGCCCTGACGGCTCACTCAGGCATCGAGAAACGCTTCCACGAAATCCCAGACTTCGCTGAGCGCCACCCCGGTTACCAGCGCCAGGTAATAGAGATACCAGCCGACCAGCAGCAGAAAAGGGGTACCGAGCCATTTCCAGCTGCGCCCCTCTTCGTCGGTAAATCTGGTGATTACCGCTGCGGTGACTGTGATATGAGCGACCCACAGCGTGATGCTGCGGCCATAAAAATAGCTCTGGGTAAAAACGGCCAGCCATACGAACGCCAGACCGGCGAATGCATCATGCAGCACCAGCGGGAAAAAATGCAGCGGCCGCGTGCTGTCGACGTGGCGAAACAGCCAGCCCTGCCGTTCTTCGGTTTTGAACGCCAGGCCGGCATAATAACAGTAAACCAGCCCAAAAACGAGGCAGACAAATCTCATCATTCCCATGCGTCTATTTTATCACAACCTCCGGCACTAATCAGTGCTTATTTGGTCCAATAATTGTAAAAAATACACCTACATCTAATGACTTGGTAATTAAAAGGGGCAGCTTCGGCCTATCAGCCGGGTTGCTTTTTCTCCAGCGATTCGCTTCGCTCACAAGCTTCCGAAAAAGCAATCCCGTCTTCTCGCCTCGCAATAACTATTTCCAAACATATGCCCAATTCGCTTTTATACTGGCATGATTTTGTTGCAAGGTGGTGCGGGTGGCGGTAGACTAGGCGGAGAAACAATCTATACGGAGGGAATATGGAAATCAAATTTGGGACATCTGGCTGGCGTGCGATCATTGCTGACGATTTTACCTTCGAGAATGTT
>JAKQKW010000015.1 GCA_029560455.1 Candidatus Rifleibacteriota bacterium | reverse complement strand
TGAAAGTCATTGGCAGAGAGATTTTCAAAACCCTTTTTGGGAAACTCGCCGGCAATACAGATCTCGTCATACCAGCATTTGTTGCAGGGTTCCAATTCCTGGTAGTCCAACCCGTTTTTAATCTGTTTCAGAGTATGATCGCGCAGAAAGGTGAAGGTGGTCGGGTCAGGCAGATAAACCACACTTTCATAGTAATAGACACCTTCTTTCAGCTCTATGGAGCGGTAATTGGAGTTGTATCCCGGAGCCGATACCTCGATCGAGGCTTCATTTTTATAGATCGAGATGCTGGCGGTGGCATTTTGAATCTCGGCTATCGGACTCATGCCGATCACCTGCAGTCTGAATCTGTATTCGCCGCTGATAATCTGCAGAAATCTGCCTTCAGAACTCTTGTCTGCGGCCGAACAGATCAGGCCAATGAAAAGAAAAGCAGCGAGAAAGCCTAAAAATTTAACTCTGAACATTTTTTCCCTCCAGTTTTTTGCCCGTGGGCATGTGTCACAGGTAAATCAACCGAAAAGCAAAAAAGGGAAAAAATATTTTTAAAATTTTTCGGGCCGCCTTTAAAAAAGTTCGCGCGGCAGCAGGTTGCGTCTACGTCAGATTCTCTGGAGTTGCAAAACAGTTACGACCTATGAGTCATTGGCTTATGCCATAGGTGTGGTATTTTATAGAGACTTCACGAAATAATAGCTGTAGATAAAATACAAAATCTGAAGGACAAAAAATGGGAGGAAATACTCAATGGTAATGGCATTGATTGTGATTTTTGCAATCATACTTGTTTTCGCGCTTATGAATGTTGGCAAACCGTCCGGGGAAACCCCCTCTGAAAGCAATGGTCAGCAGGTTTCACCAATCGCAGATATTAAATCGGCAAAGGTCGCCGACAGCAAAGATTTGAAGCGTCTTGAAGCCATGGTGCATACTGCAGCCATTGAAGATATTTCGCGCGAAATGGCATATACAAATGATCGCACGGAAATGCAGAACCGTTTGAATGGGCGTCTAAGCGAACTGATCGACGAACTGGCTGAAGAGGAAGGTTTGTCGCTTTCCAGAAATGAAAAGGATGCAATACGGAGCACGTTGATCGATGAAATGCTCGGTTTTGGCCCTCTTCAGAAATTTCTCGATGCTGGCGATGTTTCAGAAATCTGTGTGCTGAGTCATGATCAGATAACCGTGACCCGAAATTTCCATGCCGAGAAAACAGGTGCTAAATTCAATAACGCCGAACATCTCAACAACATCATAGAACGCATGACCGCGCCTTTTGGCATCCGGCTCACCCGTGCCGAACCAGTTGCAAAGGTCATGCTGCCGGGCGGCCACGAAGCCGCGATTGACCTTTCCGGCTCTGAGAAATCTTCACCCATTCTCAAAATCACAAAATCCCGATAATCGTCTTCATTCAGCTGCAACTGCTTGTTTGCTTTCACAGCAATGCCCCATGCATCTAAAGCCCCGCTCAGAAAATGGGTTAAAAAAGCATGCCGTTAAGCACTGAAGTAGCCGGATTAAATCAGAACACCCGGCCGGATTTTCAAGAATACGCACTCTTGTTTCACTTACAACCGGCATAATTGGCGGTATATTCGTCACCGCTGCAGGAAAATATAAATGGTAATCTCAATTTCTTTAAAAGCTCTCTAAAAACTATTCCAGAGGCTTTTTCTCGTCATATACGACTTTGTGCGGTCTGACGGTGAAGAACACAACCGATTTGGCCGGCAAATCCTGATTGCAATAACGGCAGGGCTTTTCTTTCTCAGGAAATAGCTCTTTGCATTCCTCACAGATCGCAAAAATAATGCGGAAATTTTTATCAACGCGCTTGCTGCGCAACCCTCTTAAATCATGTCCAGGAAGATTCCTGAGAGGTTCTGTGTTGTTATACGGGTCTGCCAGAATGCTTTTAACCTTTTTTTCTATCTGACTCTTCATTGAAGCGTAGGTTTTAACATCCTTGGCGAATTGTGGTTTGTAATAAGGAATAAAGCTCATTTCTTACCAAACACTTCCTCGTGGGAAAGTAGCTTCTTTTCGTTTCTGGCTTTTTTAATTCCCGCCATCAGATGATCGCTTTTAAGAATCAGTTCTGTTTCATCCTCAAGTTGCCTGGCGTCGTATTTCTCGCGCAGCAGATCGATGGCAGACCTTATCACTTCAGAAATAGAAACCTTTTTGTGGCTCTTTTTACCGATAACGAAGGCCATATTTTCCAGAAAGTCATGCTGATCAGATTCCAGGTAAATTTGTGTTCTTTTCATTGGTCACCTCTATATACATTATAAAGCCATGATGTATATTTGTCAAAAAAACAGCACGCGGCCCACGTCCTTAACCTTGCCGGCACTCCGGCAACTTTACCGCCTCTGCCACCTCCGGCCACCATCCCGGCCAGGTCGGAAATTTAAATTCCCTGTTACGGCGGAACTGAATTCTGCCAGATAAAAAAAGTCCGCACGGGCGGCAGGTTGTGTCGCCGGTGCGGGCAAAATAGAGAGATTCAAGAATCGGGAACCGGGCGGCGGCACCCACAAAACGGGGTCGCCGCCCCGATAAACATAATTACGAGGTCTTTTTCTTCAGTTCGGCGTTGAGGGCTTCGCGGGCCTTTTCGAAGGTGCACTTGCTGATCAGCTGGTCGCCGATCATCACGTTCGGGGCCTGGCCACACTTTTCGAAGCAGAAGGTCGCCTGAATGTCGACCGCATCCTGCAGACCGCGGCTTTCGATGTCTTTGGTCAGAGCCTTGAGAATGCTCTGTGAACCCTTGAGGTAGCAGTTGGTGCCGACGCAGACCTTGATCGACAGTTTGTCGGTACCTTCACCGGTCATCAGCGGCATGCCCTTGTCGGAAATACGCCGGCGTGACTGGTATTTGGTGTGCAGCATGTGGTGAGCCTTGTGGCTGCCCGGTTTGTCGAGAACCTTTTCATAGGTTTCGATGATGTAGGGGTTTTCCTGGGCTTTATGCAGCTGCAGCATCTTGTCGGCTTCATACAGACCTTTGGCGCGACGTTTGATGGTGCCGGGAGTGAAGTTGACCGGCTGACCGGCGCCGCCGACGCAGCCGCCCGGGCAGGCCATGACTTCGATGATGTCGTAATTGCATTTGCCGGCTTTGACTTCTTCTGCCAGCTTTCTCGCATTCTTCAGGCCGTGGGCGATCGCCATGCGTACCTGTTTGCCGGCCACTTCGAGAGTGGCTTCGCGAATGCCGGCTTCACCGCGCACCTGATGGAAATCTACATTGTTGAGCTTTTCACCGGTCACTTTTTCGACGGCGAAGCGCAGAACCGCTTCAGTTACGCCGCCGGTCGTGCCGAAGATAACGCCGGCGCCGGTCTTGAAGCCCATCGGCAGATCGAGCGATTCGGGGTCGAGTTCCATGAAATTCAGGCCGCTGGCTTCGATCATGCGGCTGAGTTCCTGGGTGGTGATGACCGCATCGACGTCAGCGAGGTTTTCATGCGTGAATTCGGGGCGCTTTGCTTCGAACTTCTTGGCGGTGCAGGGCATGATCGAAACGATGAAGAGATTTTCGGGTTTGACGTTGAGCATTTTCGGCAGGGTTGCGCGGGCGAGCGAACCGAACATCTGCTGTGGCGACTTGCATGAAGACAGGCGCGGCAGAATTTCGGGGTAATACTGTTCTGCGAATTTAACCCAGGCCGGGCAACAGGAAGTGAACTGCGGCAGTTTTTCGCCCTTCGTGAAACGTTCGAGGAATTCGGTGCCTTCTTCCATGACCGTCAGGTCAGCTGAGAAAGAGGTGTCAAACACCTTGCCGAAGCCCATTTTCTTGAGAGCGGCGGTGATCTTGCCGGTAACGATATCGCCGGAAGTCATGCCGAACTGTTCGCCGAGCGCAACACGAACCGCCGGAGCGATCTGGGCGACGACGACCTTTTCGGGGTTGTCGAGAGCGGCAAATACCTTGTCGACATCCTGTTTGACCGTAATTGCACCGACCGGGCAGACGGCGGCGCACTGACCGCAGTTGACGCATTCGACCTTCGCCAGATCCTTATTGAAAGCCGGAGTCACGACGGTGTGCTTGCCGCGATGGGCAAAGTCGATGGCGCCGATGCTCTGAATTTCGCGGCAGTATCTGACGCAGTCGCCGCAGAGAACGCATTTGTTGGGGTCGCGCACCAGCGAATCAGAAGAGAGATCGACCGGGTGATCGAGTTTGGCTTTTTTGAAGCGCACTTCGGTGATGCCAAGCTTGCGGGCCAGTTCTTCAAGTTTGCACTTGCTGCTCTGCGGGCAGGTCGGGCATTCAACCCGGTGATTGGCAAGCAGCAGCTCGACCGAAATCTTGCGGATTTCGCGGATCTCTTCGGTGGCGGTCTTAACTTTCATGCCCGGTTCAGGCTTGATCGAGCACGAAGCATTGAGGCCGCGGCCTTCTATATCGACGAGACACAGGCGGCAGGCGCCGTAAATGCTGAGTTCTGAATGATAGCAGAAAGTCGGAATCTCGATGCCGGACTTTCTGATGAGTTCGAGAAGATTGCGTTCGCCTTCGATAGCGACGTTCTGACCGTTGATCTGAACAAAACCCTTATCGTTGTTAGACATAGCTCACACCCCTGTAATAGCGTTGAATTTGCAGGCGGCCGCACAGGCACCGCATTTGATGCAGATTTCGGCATCGATAACGTGAGGTTTCTTGACTTCGCCCTTGATGGCGCCGACCGGGCACTTTCTGGCGCAGAGAGTGCAGCCTTTGCAGAGTTCGGCGTGAATTTCCGGGTTGGCAAGGGCTTTGCACTGACCGGCCGGGCACTTCTTCTGGAAAACATGCGCTTCATACTCATGTCTGAAATAGCGCAGCGTCGAAAGAACCGGACTCGGAGCAGTTTTGCCCAGACCGCAGAGGGAAGCTTTGGCCACGGCTCTGGCAAGCTTTTCGAGGTTTACCAGTGTGCTTTCGTCGGCATCACCGCGCATGATGTCGTCGAGCATGCTCAGCATCTGGCGAGTACCTTCGCGGCAGAGAACGCATTTTCCGCACGATTCGTTCTGGGTGAACTGCATGAAGAAGCGTGCTACCGAAACCATGCAGGTGGTTTTGTTCATGACGACCAGGCCGCCTGAGCCGACCATGGCGCCCTTATCTTTGAGAGAGTCGAAATCGACGGGCAGATCGAGGTGCTCGGCAGTCAGACAGCCGCCTGACGGGCCACCGATCTGCACAGCTTTGAAACCGTCGGGCATCGGTTTGCCGCGGTCATCGGTAATGCCGCCGCCGATGTTGAAGATGATCTCGCGCAGGGTGGTTCCGAACGGAACTTCAATCAGACCGGTATTGGCAACATGACCGGTGAGCGCGAAGGTCTTGGTGCCCGGTGATTTTTCGGTGCCCTGTTCTCTGAACCATTTTGCGCCGTTTCTGATGATCAGCGGCACACAGGCGAGGGTTTCGACGTTGTTGATGACGGTCGGTTTGCCGAACAGGCCACTTTCAGCCGGGAACGGTGGTTTCGGGGTCGGCATGCCGCGCTTGCCTTCTACTGAAGCGATCAGGGCGGTTTCTTCGCCGCAGACAAACGCGCCAGCGCCTTCCATGACGTTCATGTCGAATTCAAATTCGGTGCCGAAGATGTTTTTGCCGAGAACGCCGAGTTTGCGGGCGTCTTCGATGGCTTTGCGCATGCGTTTGACTGCGAGCGGGTATTCGGCGCGGCAGTAGATGACGCCTTCATTGGCTTCGATAGCGCGGGCGGCAATCATCATGCCTTCGATTATCGAATGTGGGTTGCCTTCCATGACGCTTCTGTCCATGAATGCACCCGGATCGCCTTCGTCGGCGTTGCAGATGACGTATTTTTTCGGGTTTTTGTGAACCAGGGTCAGCTGCCATTTTTTACCGGTCGGGAAACCGCCGCCGCCACGACCGCGCAGGCCGGAATGCAGAATTTCTTCGCAGACGGTTTCCGGCTTCATATTGGTGATGGCGTTTTTGGCACCTTCATAGCCGCCGTGTGAGATGTATTCGTTGATATCTTCGGGGCAGATGTGGCCGCATTCTTTGAGAACGGTGCGTTTCTGGCGTTTGTAGAAGGTAATGTCGTCGCTGCCTTTTGAATGTTTGCCGGTCGCCGGTTCAACGAACAGCAGGCGGTCGACGAGTTCGCCCTTTTTGAGGGTTTTTTCGACGATTTCGTCGGCATCAGCAGCTTTAACGCGAGTGTAGAGAATATTTTCGGGCAGGATGGTAACCAGCGGGCCCATCTGGCAGAAGCCGTGACAACCACTTTTGGAGACGCGGATGTCACCTTTAGCTTCGGTATGAGCTTCAACGCGTACTTTCAGGCCGGTTTCGGTGATTTTTTTCACAAGAGCGTCGATCAAAGGCAGGGCGCCATTAGCGACACAGGCGGTACCGGCACAGACGATGACACGCCTTTCCTCAGCGTTGGCTTGGTATTCAGAAGCGATTTTCTTGAGATCGATGTTGTGGCCGCTCATTTGGCTTCCTCCCGGGCGATGATATTGTCGAGCAGGGCGATGGTTGATTCAGGAGTCATCAGGCCATGAACTTCTTCATTGATGACGAGAACCGGTGCAAGACCACAGGCACCGAGGCACGAAACGGTTTCGACGGTGAAAAGCATGTCGGGAGTGGTCATTTTGTCTTCAGTCAACTTCAGTTTTTTCATCAGGGCTTCGAGTATCGGAATCGACTTCTTAACGTGGCAGGCCGTGCCATCACAAACCTTGATCAGATACTTTCCTTTAGGGGTGAGTGCGAAATGTGAATAGAAAGTCGCAACACCATAAACCTGAGCGGAGGGTATTCCGAGCGAAGTTGCCACGTAATACATCACATCTTCCGGAAGATAGCGGTACTCTTCCTGGACTGCCTGCAGAATCGGAACGAGCTTTGAACTGTCGTTGTTGTAGCGTTCGATGATTTCGCAGACTTTTTCAAACTTTCTCATCATGGTGTCTGTCTGGCCGGTCATTTGACGACCTCCTGTCTGAATTTTCCTGACTGCATCAGCAGTTGCAGTTTTTTTGAAAGAACAGCAAGGCCAGCGGCCAGGTTCTCGTTTTGCACGATTACTCCGTCCGGGACCTTGATTGCTGCCGGGGCAAAGTTCCATATGCCTCTGATGCCGCCTGCGATCATTTGATCGGCTACTTCCTGGGCAGCATCTTCGGTGGTGGCGATAACTCCGATTTTGACCTTCATGCGACCACAGAGATTCTGAAGCTTGTCAACCG
>JAKQKW010000014.1 GCA_029560455.1 Candidatus Rifleibacteriota bacterium | reverse complement strand
CCGTAATACCGATGGTATGCGAATTATGGCCGTGCATGAAAAAATGCAGTATACGCTGCCCGGAACGATTGCTGAACATGCAGACCTGATGAGTTTTTCTGCCAGACTGCGCGAAATGACCGGCACCGAAATCGCCTTCTGCGACTGGGAAGGTCGTCGACACCTGCTCATGGGCCTTAAATGCAATTACCTGCGGACCCTGAATCTGCTCTGTCTGTTTCCGGTCGATAATATTGAAAAGCAGGTCAGAGCAAAGTTCTGGCTGTTCTTCGCACTGGGTCTGGTCAGTCTGCTGGTTTCTCTGGCGTTGGGTCTGATTGTGGCGCGCTCGATACTTCGCCCTCTGGGTGAGCTTCAGAGTGGTGTCATGGCGCTGCAGAAACAGGATTTTGCCTACCGCCTGCCCGATCTTGGCGGTGACGAGTTCGGTAACCTGGCCCGGGTTTTCAACACGACACTTGTCGACCTTGAAGAACTGCATACCGCTTCAAAAGTTCAGGAAAAGCTTATCGACAACCTGGAAGAGGTCGTAAATCATGGCCGATTTTCGCTTTTTGGCGGTTGCCGGACGGTCGTGAATTTTGGCGGCGATTTTTTTGCTCTTAACCCTGTCAATGAGCGTTACTATGGCTTTTTCATCGGCGATGTCGCCGGTACCGGTGTGGCCTCAACCCTGGTAATGGCCTTTGTTAAAGCCTGCATCATTCAACTTGCCGATCTTTATCTCGACCCCGCCGCGCTGCTTGCCAGAATCGATGAACTGCTCCGCTCAAGCAGCACTTCGCGGCAGAGAAAGTTCATGTCGTTGCAATATGTTCTGCTCGATGCCGAAACCGGGCTGATCAGAGTTGCCTCGGCGGGGCAGTGCTTTCCGGTGCTGGTTGAAACTGGCGCCGGGTCTAAGATTATCGACACCTCTTCGACTCCGGCCGGTTCAGGCAGATTCCCCAGGCTTGCACAACGCGAAATCAGGCTGACAGCAGGTCAGAAACTTGTCTTTTATACCGGCGGGGTTTATCGCAACGGTGGCTTCAGCTCCGAGGATCTGTTGAGAATGATGGGCAGTGCAGCCGCTGTCTGCCCGCGTGATTTTTATCTGCAGCTGGTCGAAAAATTTGCTCCGGACCCCGGCCGGCAAGGCGTATGCGAAGATCAGACCATTGTGGTTTTAGCTCTCAAAGAGGAACAATCGCGTGACTGATCTGCTGCAGAAAATTACCAGAGGTCTGGCGTTCATCGTTTTTGCCATCTGCCTGCCCGGTTGGCTGACCTGGGTCATGCTGATCAGCCATTTTCAGCTGCAGCGGCAGAATCTTGTCGAAACTGGCTTCGACCGGTTGTCTCAGAGTATAATGCCTCTCGAAAATTATTATGACGACCGGGTGTTCTTTCACGGGCTGCTGCAGAAAAATTTTGCACCGATCGATAACCATTCGCAACCATTTGCAGCACTGGCAGAAAAAATATCGGCTTTTCGCCGCATGTTCAAAGGTCGCCTTAAATTTATTGTTTATGAGCGTGATGGCAGGTTGAACCAGACTTTGACCGATGAGAGGCGATTTCACTACATTCTCAAGGCTATGTTTGGGGTTTTGCAGGAACTCGCGCGGCTTTACGAAAAAGATCCAGCCACTGACCCTGGCGGTTCTGAGTTTATCTCAGAAAAAATGCAGCTTCTCAGGGGCTATTTCGGGCCGTTCCTGACGCAGAAACTTATGCTTGAGCCTTTTCAGCCGGAATACCGTGGGCGCTGCCTCTTTGTCAGCGACGACCCGCAGAAAAGACTGTTGTGGTATTTTCATGGCCGGCAGTTTTCGCTTGCATGCTTCATCGACGCTGCATTGCTTGATCGCGATATCGGGCCGCGTTTGATCATCAGCCGCTTCAACCGCCGGCATAAAAACCAGAAGCTGGCTTTTATCAAAGCCATCAGCCGCGACAACTCAGGCCTGCCGTTTGATCCCCGCGGGAAAAGTGAAATCATGATCGAGGCCGGAAAATTCGAGGCCTACGCCACCGCTTCGCGTGCCAGTGAGAATTATCTGTCGCATTTTCGACAGGTCTCGCCGGACCTTATTGTGGCCGCATATCAGCACTCAGGCTGGTTGCCGGTTCCGCTGAATGAAGCTGTAAAAACCATTGCCGGGGCTATAAAATCTTTGCTCATCGTATTTTTTGTCCTTTTCTGCTTTTTCCTCAGATTTCCCGGGTTTGCCCTGGCGGTGCAGCAGAAAATCATGCTGCTGTTTCTCTTTGCTAACGGTCTACCTTTGTTGATGCTTGTTTCAGTCGGGTATGAATTTTTCAATGAAAAGACCAGAGACCTGATAACCGCAACACATCAGGAATCAATGCGGGTTTTAAAAGAATTTGATGTTCGTTTTCCTGAAGTTGGTGAAAAACTGGCGCGGCGGCTGAATGCCTTTGTCGATGAAAGAAACCGGCGTTATGGCAGCGAAAAATGGCCTGAAGAAGATATAGCCGGGCTGCAGAAGCTTGTCGGCGAAATCGCGCCGCAGGAAGCCATGCTCTACGACTATACGGGCGCGACGGTTTTTCGCAGCTCGTGGGCTTTCAACCCATCTGAAAAGATGGTCAGGGACATGCTGCTGAAAGCTCTTGAATTTTTTAATCGTGAATCCGGGCGAAAAGGCAGACGCATCGCGAGTTCGGTGCTCGATGAGGTGTCGTCGGACGATCTGATGCTGAATGATTTTCTCTGGTTTATCGGTCGCTTTGTCGTTCTCAATACCGGTGATACTGGGCGCATGTCATTTATTCGCATGCTTGGCGGTAACGAACCAGGGTCAGATGTCTTCAGCGCCTGGGGTGCCTTCGGCATTTCATGGGACCCTGCAGCCTTCATGCGCACTTTTGTGGCCGAAAAGCTGTCTGAAACTTCAATAACCGTTACTCCCAGGCATCTGCTGGTCTTTGACCGTTCGAGCGAGAGTATATTCCCGGTCCGGACTTCTGATAATCGCGAAATCAGGCGTCTGATGCGCCAGACTCTCAGCAGAAAGCTGGTGACGCATGAAAATGTCGAAGTTGCCGGCCAGAGATATCTTTTTACCGCCATCACCGGCAACGAAATCGCCGATGGCGTTCTTGCCGCTCTGTACCCGCAACAGCTGATCGAAGAACAGATTGGCCGTCTCAAGAAAATTTTTCTGATTACCGGCCTGATTATGGCTTTTGTGCTTTTTCAGATTGCACGTTTTTTTGCCAGACGTCTGCTGGTGCCTGTTGAAGAGCTCGACCGGGGTATCAGCCGCATGCGGGCCCGAGACTTTGACTATCACATCGATTATCGCTCTGAAGATGAGTTTGGTGACCTGATAACGGCTTTCAACAGCACTCTCGCCGGCATGAAGGAGCTTGCAGTCGGAACTGCAGTTCAGGAAAGCCTGCTGCCCGAAGGCCATTTCTGCGGTGGCCGCACCAGATTGTTCGCTCGTTCTCTGTTCATGAGCAAGATGGGCGGCGACTATTTTGATTACTACCGGTTGCCCGA
>JAKQKW010000101.1 GCA_029560455.1 Candidatus Rifleibacteriota bacterium | reverse complement strand
ATTTTCCTGTGTTTTTCGAAAAGTCGCATATTTCTGTAAGAACAACTTCTGCAGAACGGACATTCTGGGAGAAAGTGACGATTCTGCATCAGGAAGCTCATCGTGGCCAGAACAAAGCTCTGCCGGCAAGATTTTCCCGGCATTACTATGATCTTTATCGTTTAAGCCTGCTACCTGTAGCAGATTCTGCTTTGACCGCGCTCAGTCTTCTTGAACAGGTCGTGCAGTTCAAAACTCGTTTTTATCGGTGCTCATGGGCAAGATATGACCTGGCGAAACCAGGTAGTGTTCGGTTGCTGCCACCATCTTATCATCTGGAAGAACTGCAAAGAGATTATCGTGCAATGCAGGCAATGCTTTTTGGTGTAGTTCCGGATTTTAACGAGATTGTTTCCGGTCTGGCCAGCCTTGAAAACAGAATAAACAGTCTTTCAACCACCAGCTGATAGCTCTACATCACAACCGCCAATACCTTATCCCCTGCTTCGTCGCCATCTGTGGTTCGAACACGCCTTTGATATCAATAATCACCGGCGCCGCATCCTTTTTGCAGAACCCGGCAAGCTTATCGAGGGTCAGCTCTTTGATGAATTTTTCATGCGGCACCGCGAGAATCACCGCATCGACCGCCGGCACCGCTTCAAGCGCCGCCACAAGCAATCCGGGGACATGACCCGTGAGCAATCTGGGGACATGACCCGTGAGCAATCTGGGGACATGACCCGAATTCGAAGAATTCGGGATCGTGTCCCCAGATTGCGTCTTCGTCGCAGTGTCCCCTGATTGCGGTGATCGTAATATATCCCCATACTCATGTATAACCTCTTCGGCATTCGCATAAGGATCGAACACCAGACTCTCAACACCGTATTCAGCCAGTTCGCTGATGATATCGACGACTTTGGTATTCCGGATATCACCGACGTTTTCTTTAAACGTCAGGCCGAGCACAAGCACTTTCGCGCCCTTGACCGCCTTGCCGACCCTGATCAGCTTTTTGACGGTATTTTCGGCGACGAAC
>JAKQKW010000068.1 GCA_029560455.1 Candidatus Rifleibacteriota bacterium | reverse complement strand
TGGCAAGAGCTGTCTTGACAGGATGAATTTTTGTCAGGTAATCTTGATCAGGGTTCTGACTGCCCTTTAGAATTTCACCCTCATTGTGAAATTTGATGGACGCGTAATCAGTAATTCCTGGTCTTACAGCCAATATTATCTTTTCTTCGTCAGTATATAAATCGGTTGCCCATCTTACCTGGGGGCGGGGGCCGACAAAGCTCATGTCACCGGTTAAAACGTTGAAAAGCTGCGGCAGTTCATCGAGTTTGTAGCGGCGCAGGATCTTGCCGATGGGGGTGATGCGCTGGTCATCGTCTGAGGTCGATGAAGCACCCAGTTTTTCGGCATCTAGAACCATGCTTCTGAACTTGAAAATGCGAAAATCACGGCCATGCAGCCCGACCCTGACACCCCGGTAAAAAACCGGGCCGCCGTCGGCACGCTTTATCAATACCGCAATCAGCAGCAGCAGCGGCGAAAGCACGGCCAGGCCGACCATCGACAGTATTAAATCAAATCCCCGTTTCAGCATCTCAAATATTCCTTTTTTTTATCTGCGGACTATGATTTGAATTTTCAAAAATTCAGCGGCAGTGAGATTTTGCTGCCGGATTTTGATGAAAGGTAGATGGCGTGAACCAGTTCGAGGCTCTTGCGGCCGGAACGACCGTCGGTATCGGGCTCGGCTTTGCCTTCGAGGACGTCGAGAACGTTGTTGTAATAGGCGGCGTGCCCGAAACCATAGACGTTCGGCGGGTTGTAGGAAGCATCGGCAATGCCTTTGTCGTCGTCGTCGTAGTCGGCAAATTCCCATTTCTCGATCTTGTTGATCGCAACCCCGCCAATTCTGATCGTGCCCTTCTCACCCAGTATCGTCAGCGAACCCTCAAAATTCTTCGGGTAGGCCAGCATGGTTACACTCATGCTGCCGATGGCACCATTGCGAAACCTGATGATCACCGAACCAGTGTCTTCGGTCTCGATGTGCCGCGCCATCGTCGATGTGCTGGCCATCACATAATCGACCTCGCCAACCAGCCAGTAGAGCATATCGACGTAGTGACTCGCCTGGTTCATGAAAGCGCCGCCATCGAATTCCCAGGTGCCGCGCCATTTCGCCGAATCGTAGTAGTCCTGCGGCCGCTGCCAGAAAACATTGCTCTGCACCATGTATATTTTGCCGAAACGACCCTTGTCTATCGCCCGCTTCACCAGCTGCATCGTCGAATTCAAACGGTTCTGCTTGACTACAAAGAGCTGCACCGCCGCCGCATCACAGGCGTGGATCAGGTGGTCGACATCGTCAAGCTTGACACCTATCGGCTTCTCGGTCAATACATGAACCCCGGCCTGCGCCACGGTTATGCCGTGCTGCGGGTGCAAGCCGCTTGGCGTGCAGATCGCCACCAGATCTGGTTTCTCTTCGCTCAACATTTTGTCGAGAGAGGTGTAGCTGTTGCAACCATTCTCAGCCGCCGCTTTTGCGGCGCGCTCGCCCACGATGTCGCAGGTTCCCACCAGCCGGCAGCGCCCGGCAAAGCTCTTTATTGCCTGAAAATGGTTCCCCGAAATGCGGCCACAGCCGACCAGACCTATCTTTATCATCTCATTCCTCCGAATTTATATTTGATTCAATCTGCAACCTTTGCTTTGATGCTTGTCAGTTATCACGGGCATTGTCTACAGCAATATAGGTTATCGCCAGATTGCCCAGGATCTGGGTTATATCTTTTACCCGGCTTATACCCGACGGACGGCGCGGGCGCATATCGACCGGCACCCAGATCGTGTCACCGGGCTGCACCCTGGTACCCAGGAAAGAATGGGCCGGCCGGTGCCGCCGGGTCGCCGCCAGGGTCGAACCATCGGCACGCACCAGCCTGGTATCATCGCGGCGGCTGTATTTGCTGAAGCCACCCGCCTGGTTTATGTAATAGAGAATGTTTTTGTCGGGTTCCCAGCTAAGAATAGTCGGGTTGCCGACCGCACCCTCGACGATAACCGTTGCAGGCTGCGCCGGAACATGCAGCTCATCGCCAGGTTCGAGCTCGAGGTCAAAACTGCTGCCGGCAAAAGCTGGCGAATCATCTATTTTGACCACAAGACGACCGGTCGGCCTGATATTTGTCATCTGCTCGAGCATCTGTAACTGCGCAGCTTCAAACTGCCGTTCTTCGTCTTTGTCTTTGCCATTGCTGCCGGAAGCCAGTTTGATCGCTTCGACCTGCTGTTCGAGCTTTGCGCTGCGAACGACGGTGTCGATCTGCCGACTCTGCTGTTCAAGCGCACTGATGCGCTTGAAATAAGCACCGGGCAGAAAAGCGCGCGGATTATAACCGCCGGCCCGGGCGACGATATCACTGATGCGCTCGCCCTGCCTGAAGACATATTCGCCCGGATAACGCACTTCGCCGGTGATACGCACGATGTTGTTGCGTTGCCAGTCGGGCAGCGCCCTGACCGCGACCACGTCGCCGGCGCGCAAAACCGGGTTGGCTCCGGTTTTGTCAGCCATTGCCTTTTCGAGGTCGATAACCGTATGGGTGATTTCCTGGACACCAGCCTTGCTGCTGACCCTGGTAAAGTCGCAGCGGCTCATATCGACCCAGAGCTTGAGGCCGCCGGCGCGAAACACCAGATCACGCACGGTCATACCGGCTTCAAGATCGTAACTGCCGGGTTTAACCACTTCGCCGTTAATTCTTACAGTCGGGGTCTCGTGTACCTCGGCCCGGCTGAGAATGCGAATGCGGTCGCGGGCCTGCAGCAGAAGATCGGCCTGCGGGTCGGCCGCAAGAATACGGCCGGGGCTGAAAGTCAGCAGTTCTATATGGCCACCATGGCCGACTTCCCGCCTGATTTCGCCGTATTCCAGATACGGGTCGCGTTTAAGAATGCCGGCACCGGTAAGAATATCGGAAATCTTCATGCCACGCTTCCAGGGGCGCGGGCCAGGCTCGAAAACATGCCCCTCGAACAGCACCTGTTCATCATGGCGCGGGCTGACCGCATACAGGGTTATGATATCCTGGTCGCAACAGCTGACATGCGATTCAGAACCCGCAACCGGGCTTTTGCTCAAATTGGCATTGAAGACGATTTTACGGTCGTGCAGCAGCATGCGCTCTACCCGCACATTCTCGATGTCGCCACCGGGAAGGGGCCCGCCTGCCATTTTCATGACCGTTGCCAGAGAGTTGTCGCCATCTTTCAGCTCGTAGATCGCCGGGCGCCTGACCTGGCCCTGAACCGAAACCCGGTTACCCGCCAGCGGGATATGAATGACATCGCCTTCCTGCAGGCCGACATCAGTATCGCGGTTACCACTCAGAAGGAAGTCGTAAAGATCGATTTTGCCGATGACGCGGTTGCCGCGCTTATGGGTGATGTTGCGCAGCGAACCCCGGGTAGAAGGGCCGCCGGCAGAAAACAGCACCGAATATGCGGTTTCTGAACCGCCAACATCATACACGCCCGGCTTGATAGCCTCGCCAAGCACATAGACACGAATTCTTCGCTGTTTGACTGGTAAAATGGTGAGACGGAAGTCGCTGATCCTTTCGCTCAAGGCATTTTCGACCGCCAGTTTCATTTCTTCATAAGTCAGGCCGGCAAGCTCGATCGGGCCGACCTGCGGGATCGCGCCTTCGCCCTCGACATTGATAACGAGGGTGAAAGAAGAATCTTCGCGACCCCAGACCGAACACTGAAATTCATCACCGGGGCCGACGATGTAGTCGGGCCGCAGAGGCACTTCGGCGGGTCTGTTTTCGGCGAAACCGGCGAAAACATCGTAACCGAACAGCGGCAGCCGGCCGTTCTGAAGTTTCGGGGCAGCCAGTTCGCGGCCGGGGCGGGTGAAAGATTCGCTTTCGACGGCAGCAGCTTCGGTTACTGCGGGTTCAGCCGCACCGGCACTCTCGGCCAGACTGCCTTCGCCAGACTTGCTACTGGCTGCAGTCGCTCCCGCATCGCCGGCAACCTGCGCCGGTAACGGCGCAGGAGCAAGCAGAGAGAGCAGCACAAAAAAGAATATTGCGTGGAGATAGCGGAAAAAATTGCTTTTCATGACTTATCAGGGCCCCCCGGGGCTGGATGGTAAAATTTGCGGGCATATACCAGGCTGATTGCGGCGAGCATGCCAAGAATTGCACCTGCCACGGCATAGCGCAGCCGGCTCGGGCTGGTTCGCTTCCATGGTATGGTGGCGGCATCGATAACCGTAAAAGAGCTGGCTTCGCGCTTTTCTTCGATCTGGGCGAGCGCCAGCTGTTGCAGCAGCAGCTCAAACACTTTCTGGGTGATCTCGACATCGCGTCTGAGACGGTAATAATCGAGAAGACGCTGCGGCGCACTGGCAAGACCGCCGGCCATGAGGTCGACCGCTGCCGCATCTGGTGAGGCCAGCCGGTCAAGCAACCCGGCCGCACCTGATTCAAGCTGCTGCAGGCGCTGGCGCAATGCCGAAATCTCGTCGCTCAGCTGGCGGACCCGCTGATTTGCTTCGGTCACCGACTTGAGCAGAACTTCGCGTTCGAGTTCGCTGGTAACCAGCTGGGCTTTGAGCCCGGCCATCAGTTTGATCATCTCTTCGGTCTGGATGTTGATGGCAACTATTTTGTGCTCTTCCTGGAACGCTCTGAGGGCCTCTTCTTTTTCGAAAAGTTCGCTGCGATAGGTATTAACCTGATTTTCGAGATAAGCGCGGCTGTCTCTGGCTGTCGACAGTGAGTTGCGGTTGATCCATGCGTTCAGTTCTTCCATGTAGGCGTTGGCGATCACCGCCGTCATGGTGGCATTGGGCAGCTGCACCGTCAGTTTGTTCATGCCGCCGGTGCGCGGAACGCTAACCATGATATGTTTCAAAAGCTCTTCATTGCGCATGTCAGGCAATGGCGGTTCAGTTTCGCAATCAGGAAACAGCAGCTTTTCGAGCTCAGGAAACCGCGTAAAAATTTTGCCGGCCAGCGCTTTGCTCTCAAGAACCACTTTGAGCTGCTCGCTGAAATTGGCTTTTTCACCAACTCCATTAAGACCCGACAGACCGCCGAGCTGGCTCATCAGAGCCGCCATGCGTGATGAGCCGCCTGATTCTACCGGCAGGAAAGTAACCTCGGCCTTGTACACCGGGGTGACAAGAAAGCTGATGATTATCGCGATGATCGCGTGTTGATTCTCAACGAAACGTCCCGGTATTTTCTCAGAGAATTTTACCAGATACAGAGTCCGGTTTAAATCAGTATTTGAAAAAGCAGTGAGGCCCACTGTTTTGCAGCAGGCCTCCGAACCGTATACCGCCCGGGTTATTCCTTGATACCGGGTTCCCACCCAATATCTCCGCTTCACCCGTTTGCTTGCATATATTCAGTCGACAGGATCATTTCTGATGTAATGACTTTCTCATTTCTCAGATGCGCCTCCATACATAGGTTAAATGCCAGTTTCATCAGTTCTCGTCTGTTTCCGCCGCAGTTGGCAGTTATGAGTTCCATGGCCTCGCGGTCGAACAGGTTTCCTGGTGCTTTTGCTTTTTCCATGCGGAAATTGAGCATGGCCTTTGCATCATCTTGATTCAGAGACTTCATTTTAAATACACAGGCCAGCCTCGACGATACCGCCTTCTGGCTGGTTAACCTCAACGTTCTGTCCAGCATTTCGTCGCCGACCAGAATAATCGCCATTATAGTTCTGTTTTCTTCGGGACTGATGAGCATCGCACACAGATCCATAAGCGATTCATTTTCCAGGTGCTGTGCATCATCGACAACGATAATCGGAAATGGTGCACCACGATCTTTTTGTTCGACGGCAATGTGTTTCTGTAGCTTTGCCAATGGTGGCAGGCCTTTTCTGGTCAACTCTATGCCAGTCTTTTCGGCCAGCATCCGCAAGATGCCGCCTCGGTTTGCGCCTGTGTATGGAACCCATAAGAGTTGGTAATTTCTGGGATCAAGAGATTTTATAATTGCTCTGGCTAACGTTGTCTTACCAAGACCCGAACCACCGGTAATCGCGAAACTCTTTCCTATTTTGAGCAGCTCAACAGCTCGCCTTAAGACCTCCTGGTCGTGCTTGACCATTATTTCATCGTTCTGGTCGGTCAGATCTGAAAAAGGGTGATTTTTCCAGCCAAAAAATTCATTTACGCTCACCGTTACCGTCTTTGTCATACTTTTCCTTTCTTATCTGCCTGGTTTGTCAAAGCGCTTGGCATTCAGTTGTTTGTCGATCAGCTTTGCCGGGAGCCGTTGCTCTGAATAAAAGACCTGACTCAGGTCCCATGGGTAGTAGTGAATTTCAGTTCTACCGCCTTTTACGGCCTCCGGGGTTTCGAATATCATGTTCTGAAGCCTCACGGTTCCATCTCTATAGACACGGCAGTTTCTTTGCTGCATAAACATCGAGTCGATATTAACCGCAGGCGGCAGGTCCCGGCAGGAATTCCCGATATTTGCCCTTTTGATGAACGGACTTTGCATTTCTATGCCGGCATGCGGTGCATTGTGATAAGCCGCAAGCCATTCATGTAATTTCCGGTTCAGGCCGGGCAGAGTTCTTTCGTCTGTCTTAGCCAACAGCTGTTCTCTGACAGTGCGAAAGAATCTTTCGATCTTGCCCCGGCCCTGAGGGGTGTAGGGCGGCGTATGCGGCATGGCAATGTTAAATCGCTGCCCAACCTGCCTGAGAATCTGGCTGCGATAACTTGCCCCATTATCTGTATAAAACCTCATTGGCAGACCAAAGCGCTGTATGGCTGTGCGCAGGTTTATCATAAGGGTTTCTACAGACTCGGCCAGATGAAAATTCGCGGCAACAACATACCGAGATGCATCATCCAGAATCGCAAGCAGGTATGTTTTCCGCTTGCGGCCTTCATGCAACACTCGCGGGCCATGCATGAAATCACTGACCCACAGCTCCCCAAAGTTCCTGAATTCGAAAGCCCTGACATCTTTGATGTTTTCATTACCATTTCGTAGAAGTCCTCTGAACTTGCACCAGCGATAAATAGTCTGCTGGCTGGGCTGACGACCGTTCCAGAGCTGTTGCTCCTGCAAAGTTTTCAAGATCAGCTGGATCGTCCAGCGCGGCTTTTCCTGGCGAAGTTTCAGAAACGCATGTTCAAGCTGCTCCCCGATTTCAGGCCCCTTGGAGCCAGCCTTTCTGTCTTTCAAGCCATTAAGACCACCTGCCCGAAACCGGTATAGCCACTTCCGGATAGTTTCGGAACTCAACTCGCACAGAGTGCCGTCTGGTCGATTACATTTTTTTGCCGCCAGCTCGTTGATATGTTCAGTCAGCGTTCTTCCGTCGTCAGGGTGGCGATGAATCAGCTCGCCAATAATGCTCAACCGCCAAAGATCTGCAGAAAGATTGTTTTCTGGTTTCATAGAAACCTCCTTTCAGCATGATCATAGTTAAAACCCTCGTATACTCTCAATTCCCAGCTTGTGTGGGATGCGCTTTAAGCGAGAACGGCGGGTATTGAATACGGGAAATAATATGAGAGGCTTCTACCCATGAATCACCGACCAGAGCCAGTAACTCCGACATAACCGCAAGTATTTTTTTGCCGGTGCGCCGCCAGCGCCAAAGAGTTGATCTGGCGACCATCAGTGTTTCTTCAAGAACAGCCCATGGCTCGTTGCTGGCAGCACAACGAAGCAGATCGGTTAAAGATATCCCGATCCGGCGCACCAGACAGAAAGGTAGGCAGGAAAATGTTTTGCGGCAGCTTAAACATAAAAAACGGGGAACGGCAACTTTTTGAACCACCGAAACCGGCAAAGTGCGACGATAAACACCATGTCTGTGAGCGCCATAACGGTTACAGACCGGGCAATGACGATAAATGACAAGATTTGAGCAAAGCCGCTTGGAAAGTGAGTTGATTTGGTTTAAAATAAGCATTGAAAGGGGTTCTTTCTTGTTTGGTGGTTTGTGGTAAAACGCATTATACAAGAAGGCCCCCCTTTCGTCCCCCCGCAGGGGGACCGGATAAAGGCATGGGCGGTTCCGGTTCTTTGCCAATAAGCTGCTGGCCAAGCTAAAATGATTTTCTCTGACCGTTACCAGAGGATTCTCAAAATGGTAACGAAAACTGAGAAAAACAGTCGTTTTTCAGGTCAATTCCCCTGAGAATTTACA
>JAKQKW010000066.1 GCA_029560455.1 Candidatus Rifleibacteriota bacterium | reverse complement strand
AGCCGTGCCCCCGTTGAAGAATTCACAAACCTCAGGGGAAGATTAGCACCGTTTTTTTCAAAAGTATGTCCGGCAAAATACGTACAAATTTTTAAAATTTGTGCCAGAACAAACCGGCATCGTTGCCAGTTGTTTTTTTCTGGCAAAACGTTAGAATGAAAAGAAAAGAATAACCGGAGTAAACCCGTGCTGACAAAATATCTTGAAGCTGCGATGAAACAGGCAAAATACGAAATTCTCGAAGAAGATAAATGCTTTTATGGAGAAATTCCTGAATTCAAAGGTGTCTATGCCACCTCTGAAACCCTCGAAGAATGCCGCAACGAGCTTGCCGAAGTTCTTGAAGAATGGGTGTTTTTCAGAATTTATCAACATCTCGAACTTCCGGTGGTAAATGGGATAGAACTTCGAATTATCAAGACTCTGGCAGCCTGATGCCTCCCTTTAAACCAATTTCCAGAGATAATCTTATAAGAGTGCTGCGACGGCTGGGATTTGAAGGCCCTTTTTCCGGCGGCAGACATCAGTTTATGATAAGAAAAGACCTGACTCTTACTGTGCCAAACCCTCATAAAGGCGACATAGGAAGAGATCTCCTGGCCCGGATTCTCAAACAGGCAGGCATATCACGGGAAGAATTCGAAGCCGTATGATTAAACTGGCCTTGGCAAAGCTGATTTAGACAGGATGTAAACTGGCAAGTCTTTAAAGAAACCGTAGTTTTATTTGTTCTGAAGTCTGCCTGCAGTAAATTCTGACAAAACAGGCGCAGAAGCACGCCCATACCGGCGCCAGATATCCCAGCAAGGCCTTCAGTCAGAATTCGATATACATGCCGCGATTATAGTTTCAGCCGGGGTGGATAATGCGAATCGCTTCGCGCAGCAGTTCTCTGTTGTTGCTGACGCCAAGCTTCTGTTTCAGGCGTTCGAGAAAAGTTTCGACGGTGCGAGTGCTCAAAGCCAGGCTGGCGGCTATTTCGGTGCGGCCAAAGCCGCGGCCGAGCAGGGTCAATACCTCAAGCTCGCGCTCTGAAAGTTCATGCATGGTACTGACAAAGCAACTGTCGGCGACCAGCCGGCCCTCAAGACTGCGCAGAAGGGTTGGGCCCAGAAATTGTCGACCTGAGCGCACTGCAGCAATTGCGTCGACCAGGGTTTCAACCGGGTCAGCCTTGGTAACATAGGCATTGACGCCGAGCTTCATGGCATTTTCCACGAAAAGCTGTGAATCGTGCATTGAGTAAACGATGATTCCGAGGTTCCGGTGCTCATAGCGCACCTGTTTCAGCGCTTCAAAAATCGTCTCGCCGTTCAGTGACAGATCAAAAATCGCCACATGCGCCGAAACATTCGGCAAAGCCACAAAGGCTTCCTGCGTTGTCGACGCTTCGCCACAAATGTCAAACCCGCGCTCGAGCAGCATCATTTTGAGGCCAAGCCGCATCACCGGGTGATCTTCGACCAGAAAAACGCGAACCTTCTCACTCTCTCCCACCATTGTCTTTCCCTCACTTCTATTAGATTACTTCTGTTCTTATCGGTGCACTGACGGTCAGCCGCACTCCCCTGTCGCCAAGGCTGGCGATTTTCCAGGTGCCCCCGAGCATGCCAACCCGATAATCTATCAACTTCAGCCCGATACCGCTGCGGGGAAGCTGCCGACCGTCAGTCTCACATTCTTCAAGGCTCAGCGGGCTGCCATCGTTCTCGATCTGCATGCAGAGATCAGCAGATTCGCCCCTGAGGTTAATATTGATGTTCTTCGCGCCGCCATGCCTAACAGCGTTCTGAATCGCTTCCTGCGAGATGCGGTACAGGTGCAGAGCCGCATCAGGCTCTTCCACACCAAGATCGAGCATGCCATCGAAACTGCAGTTTATTTTGTAAAGCAGAGTCGTCTGGGCAGCCAGCGTTGAGAGGGCTGCCCCGACCGCTTTCGGTTCGAGAGCCAGCGGGCAGAGACCGCGCGACAGGGCGCGCACCTGCTGCACAGCGTCAAAAAGGTAGTCACGCATCATCTGCAGCTCTGAAGCCTCGGCTGCCTGCTTTTGTTCGAGCCGGTAACGAATCGCCTCGAACATGCACATGACACCGACTATCTGCTGGCTCAGGCCATCATGCAGCTCACGGCCGATGAAACGCCTTTCGCGTTCAGAGATTTCGAGCAGCTTTTTCTCCAGCTCGCGGCGCTCTTCCATCATCTGCTGCAGTCTGGCGTTAGCTGAATGCAGCTCGGATGTGCGTTCTCTAACCTTTTCTTCCAGGCGCTCTCTTGCCTGTTGCAGCTGCTCTTCGAGGCGTTTTCTGCTTTCAATTACAGCGCCGAAGCCTACCTGATAAGCGTATTGACCGTCAGGCCCCGGCACAATGGTCATGTTGTCGTCGAGCCAGATATAATCGCCGGTGGGCAGCTGATAGCGGAACTCAACGTAGACAGTAAAACGCCTGCCAGCGTTCTGCTTGATCCAGTGCTCGATCTGAGCGCAAATGCGCTGCATATCTTCGGGGTGAATACGTGTCGCAAAATCAGAATACGGAGTGGCCAGTATGTCTTCGCGGGTCAAACCAAGCGATCGAGCAAAACCGCGACTGACGTAGTCAAAGCGGTTTCTACGGTAATCGACGCGATACATCGCATGCGGCGATTCTTCAAGAACTTCCATAAACCAGCGTTCACTCTCGCTGACATCGGGTGTATCACGATGCTGGGCAGAAACATCGTGGAAAACACCGACCAGCGTTTTTTTGCCGGTCGAGATCTCGTTGTTCTCAAGTCTGGCTGACCATAAAAGTCGCTTTAATGATCCATCCGGGGTATGAACAGCAAAAACCTTGTCGATGATTTCAGAAAGCTTTTCCTGCACTACGGCAAGGAACATGGTTACATGCCATCGATCGCCCTGCGAAAACAGACCATTAAAATCCGTAAGACTCATCTGACTAACCGAAGGCCGGCCAATCATCGGTCCGAAATTACGGTCAAAGGTGAAAACTTCAGTTTCAAGATCGTAACGGAACTGGCTGAACGGTAGAAATTCCCGCAGAAATTCAGCCGATGGCGTGGGCAAATAAGCGTTTTCCCGTATTCCGTCGCTCACGTGTTCTTTCCTCTGTTTTTTCGATATGGATAATTTTACATATTTGTCAGATTTCCGCAACCCTTACCGTTCACAGAATCGGCGAAAGGAGCCGGTGGCCTGAAAATGTCTCATCGCACACCACCCCTGATTTAATCGTAGCCTGTCAGGCTGTAGTCAGCGAATGCCATGACAATACCAGCTCAAACAGAAATTTGCTGCCAGACCGCCTGCTCTTTCTGGCTTTTATAAAGGATTGCACACAAAGGCCGCGATGCCCCAAGTTTTTGCCGGGCGAGAATAATTTGCGGTTACAGCAAAACCAAAATCCGCTGTTAATGCAGATAAAAAACTTTTTTGAAAAAATATTTAAAAAAGTCTTGACACTTTGCAGCAAATTGACGATAATAATTTTGCAACGCAGCAATAAGTTAAAGCAAAAAGATCGCAAAGTCCTAAACTTTAATCTGAAAACAGGAGTTTTTAAAATGAACAAATGGATGGAATTTTCAAACGAATACACTCAGCTCATGAAAGACAATTTCCAGGTCATGAACAAATTCTGGCGCGCCAGCATGGATCAGACCTCTGGTTACACCAAGAAGAACATGGAACTTTTCTTCGACCACATGACCCGCAATGTCGAATTCATGCACGAAATGTACAACAACACCGCTGCCTCGAACGAGGAACTCAAAAGCCTCTATCGCGAAAATATTGAAAAATTCAACACCCGCTTCCAGAAGGTCTATGAAGAAACTATCAAGGCCATGACTCCGAAGCACATGACCGCTGAAAAGTAAGGTCTGAAGCAAACCAGGGGCCGTTCTGAACACGGCCAATCCGCCAGGACGGCCCCGGTTGCAGACTTTGCAAAGCAGCAAAGCCGCGCCGCGATTTTCCCCTGACCTGGGGCCTGAGGATGAAACTTGAAAAAGCAGGCCCGCCGCAAGTGAGAATTTTCACAATCAAAACTAATTGTGGGCGACAAAGTGGGCGGAAACACGGAAATCACGGGCAATTGCAGGATGATCGACAGAAAGAACCGGAGGCAGAGGCCTCTCAGGCGCAGGTGCCGCAGTTTTTATCGCGGCAATGCAGAATCAAAAATTTAATCGAAACGACTTAAAACAGCCGCCGCGAGGTGGCCAGACAGGAGAAACACAATGAAACGAATGACAGGTAAAGTAGCTCTCATCACTGGTGGTGCCGCAGGTATCGGTCTCAAGGCCGCAACTATTTTTGCCGAAGAAGGCGCAACCGTTTATGCTCTCGATATCAGCGACAAGGCCCTCGCAGGCCTGGCCGACGTTAAACTTTCGCCCGAAGCCACCGGCAAAATCATCGGCAAAAAGGTCGATGTATCGAGCCACGCCGACGTTAACAAAGTCGTCGACGAAATTCACGCCGCCGAAGGCAAAATCGACTGTCTCGTCAACAACGCCGGCATCACTGCTGACGCCACTCTGATGAAGATGACCGAAGAACAGTTCGACCGCGTCATCAAAGTTAACCTCAAGGGCGTATTCCTGATGGCTCAGGCCTGTGCCGCCAAGATGACCGCAGCCGGCAAAGGCTCGATCGTCAATACTTCCTCAATCGTCGGCGTTCAGGGCAACTTCGGCCAGACCAACTACTCGGCCGCCAAAGCCGGTGTTATCGGCATGACCTACACCTGGTCACGCGAACTCGGCCGCAAGGGCGTGCGCGTTAACGCCGTAGCCCCCGGTTACACCTGGACCGAAATGCTCGCCACCGTTCCCGAAAAGGTTATCAAGATGCTCGAAGAAAAGACCCCGATGCAGCGCCTTGGCCAGCCCGAAGAAGTTGCCAAACTGTATCTGTTCCTGGCAAGCGACGAAAGCTCATACATCACCGGTCAGGTTATCGGCGTCGACGGCGGCCTGAAACTCTGATAAACTAGCCCAAGGAAAGGTCGGAAGCAAATGATAGCAAACATGGACACCATCGCTCAGCAACTCGATGCGATCAGCGAGCATTACCTGCGTCAGACCGCAGGCGAGCTCGATACGTATCCGCGCGGCGTCACCCCCAGAGAAGAAGTCTGGCGCGCCGGCAATGTTTCGCTGCTGCGCTTCGAGAGCCCCGAAGGCGTCGAAGGCCAGCCGATTCTCATTGTTCCGTCACTGATCAACCGCTGGTATGTTCTCGATATCACCGAAGAAGTCAGCTTCATTCGCGAATTTGCCCAGAAACGCCCGGTTTATCTCATCGACTGGGGTTACCCCGGCGCCGAAGTCGGCCACCTGCCGCTCAGTCACTATTATCACCGCTCGATCAGACGGGCTGTGCGCTTCATGTGCCGCGAACACGGCTGTGACAAGGTCGACATGCTCGGTTACTGCATCGGCGGCACCATGGCATACGCTTTCAGCTGCCTCGAACCCGATATGGTAGACCATCTCGTGCTTCTGACCGCCCCGATCGACTTCAGAGACTCCGGTATCTTCGGCACTTACGCCGACCATTTCCCGACTGAAGAATTCAAGCAGAGCATGGATTTCATGCCCGGCTGGCTGCTCGCCTTCTCTTTCAATTTCGTGCAGCCCATGGGAACCTGGCAGAAAACAAAAATGTTCAAGGATAAATTCGAAAGCAAAGGTTTCATGAAGCTTTACAACGCCATGGAACGCTGGATCGCTGATCCGGTGAGCTACCCAGGCACAGCTTATTACCAGATGCTTACCGAACTCTATAAAGAAAACCTGCTGAGCCAGGGCAAACTGACGACCGCCGAAGGCCTGCTCGTAGACCCGGCCGCGCGCCGTTCGAAAGCCCTGATTCTCAACGCCGGCAAAGACCATATTGCGCCGCTGTGCACCACCCAGCTGCCGCAGAGCGACAGGGCGCCGGTCAAACAGGTAACGATTCCCTCTGGCCACATCGGCATAACCACCGGGCGCAACAGCAGAGATGCCAGCAAAAGCGCTCTCGAATTCATAATGAACTAAGGAGACTGAAACAATGTTCACCATGGGCGAAGATATGATGAAACAATGGGCTGAAAACTGGGAAAAACTGATGGGCGACCAGCTCGAAAAGCTCGTGACCAACGAAAAATTCATCAGTGAAATGTCAAAATCGATTGCCGCCACCATGACCGGCAAAGCGGTTTATTCAAAGATGCTCGACGAGCAGATGGCAGCGATGAACCTGCCCTCACGCACCGACATCGTTAAGATCATGCAGAAGCTCACCGACATCGAAGAACGCCTCGTCGACCTCACCGAGAAGTTCGAAGATTACGTCGATGCAAACGAAAACAGACCGGCAGCCGCTGCTGCAGCCGGTGCCGCCCCTGAAGCCAAAGGCAAAAAACACAAAAAATAGTTCTCTGCTGGACTAAAGCGCCTGTCGGTTTTAAAATCGTTATACAGGCAGAACCTGGATAAAATTTTAAAACCGACAGGAAAGAGAGAACTATGGCCAAAGCAAAAGAGCTCAAAGAGATGCCCGAAGAATACCGCGAGATCGTATCGCGCTCTGTTCTCAAAAGCTATACCGAAGCTGACCGCCGTCGACTCGGCATGGAACCGACCCGCAAGACCCCGGTTTTCAGACAGGCATCCTGGACCCTCTACCGCTGCGGCGATGACTTTAAAACTGATTATAACCCGGTAGTCGTGGTGCCGTCGCTGATCAACCGCAACTACATCATGGATCTGCTGCCGACCCATTCGCTGATTGAACAGCTGAAAGCCTCCGGGCTCGACGTTTTTCTCATCGACTGGGGCGACCCCGATGCCGGAATGGGCCAGTGCGGCTTCGATCACTACGTCAGTGTCTGGGTGCGCCGCGCCATCCGTCAGGTTAAACGCCTGACCGGCTGCAAAAAGGTTCAACTGGCCGGCCAGTGCATCGGCGGCATGATGGCAACGATGTATGCCGCTCACCCTGAGCTGCGCAAAGACCTCAGCAGCCTGTTTCTGCTGACAGCGCCGATCGATCTCGCCGACTCGGGCCTTCTCGCCACCTGGACCGGCACCGAAGGCTTCGATGTCGAAAAGATGACCGCCGCCTACCAGGGCCTTGTGCCCGCCAAGTTCTTTCACGCATCGTTTCCGCTGCTCGACCCGAAAAAGCAGCTGAGCAAATACCGGGGCCTGCTCGAAAATTTCGAAATGCCGGGCTTCAAACAGATCTGGGAAGCATTGGATATCTGGGGTAGCGACAACGTCGATTTCACCAGACAGGCTTTCATCGAGCTGATCAGCACCTTCTATCAGGAAAACGCCTTTTACAAGGCCGAATATACAATCATGGGCCAGCCGGTCGATTTCCGCGATATCGACATTCCGGTGTTGAGCCTGGTGGCAAGAGACGATCATGTTTTCAATGAAAAGGCCGCCAAAGCCATTCATGAATGCAAGGCCGCGAAAAAAGGAAAATTGGATTACCACGTGATCCCCGCCGGGCATGTGTCGCTGATTGCGGCGCACCCCGTCAGAATTACGACTTATGCTCTGATCAAAGAATTTTTGACCAGATAATACATTCACAAGGAGCAGAAAATGACTGAAGTATTTATCGTTGGTGCAGCCAGAACCGCAATCGGCGCCCTCATGGGCACTCTCAAAGGCGTTCCCGCCCACAAACTGGGCAGCGTCGTAATCAAGGCCGCTCTTGAACGCGCCGGTGTAAAACCCGATCAGATAGATGAAGTAATTATGGGTAACGTGCTGCAGGCCGGTCAGGGCCAGGGTCCGGGCCGCCAGGCCGCCATGGGCGCCGGCATCCCCGAAACCGTTCCCGCCTGGGCAATCAACCAGCTTTGTGGTTCAGGTCTCAAAACCATCGCCCTCGCTGTTGACGCCATCAGAACCGGCGAATCACAGTGCATCGTCGCCGGCGGCATGGAAAGCATGAGCGGCGCTCCTCACCTCGCCGATCTACGCAACGGCACCACTCTCGGCAACGTAACTTTCAAAGATTCGACTGTCTGGGATGGCCTGACCGACGTTTTCTCAGGCGAACACATGGGCATGACCGCCGAATGGCTTGCCGATGAACTCAAAATCACCCGCGAAGAAATGGACCAGTTCTCTGCCGAAAGCCAGAAGCGCGTTGCCGCCGCCTGGGAAGCCGGAAAATTTGATGACGAAATCGTTCCGGTCGAAATTCCGCAGCGCAAGGGTGACCCGATCATGTTCAAGAAAGACGAACATTTCCGCGTCGGTACAACTTTTGAAACCCTGAGCAAACTGAAGCCCGCTTTCAAAAAAGACGGCAGCGTCACCGCCGGTAACGCTTCGGGCATCAATGACGGCGCCGCCGCTGTCGTCGTCGCTTCGGCTGAATTTGTTAAAAAACACAACCTCAAACCAATCGCCAGAATCGTTGCTCACGCAACCACTGGTCTGAATCCTTCAAGAATGGGTCTTGGCCCGGTTTCTGCAACGCAGAAAGCCCTTGCCAAAGCCGGCTGGAAAGTCAGCGATCTTGACCGCGTCGAAGCCAACGAAGCTTTCGCCGTTCAGTCGCTCGGCGTCATCAAACAGCTCGGTCTCGACCCGGCAAAAACGAATGTCAACGGCGGAGCCATCGCTCTCGGTCACCCCATCGGTGCTTCCGGGGCCCGTGTACTGGTAACGCTGCTGTATGAAATGATGCGTGTAAACGCTGGCAAAGGCCTCGCCACCCTCTGTGTGGGCGGCGGCATGGGTGTTGCCATGGCAGTCGAACGCGTCAAGGCTTGATTCCTTTCCTTGCCTCTGTGCGGAGTCATTAACCGCACAGACCTTCCGGGCCTGGGGATTCTTTCCCGGGCTGTCTTTTTTTTAGAGCTATTCATTGATTGACCAATTAGCAATTGTGCTTAACTGGTTATCTTTTTAAGGGGCAGCTTCGGCCTATCAGCCGGGTTGCTTTTTCTTCAGCGATTCGCTTCGCTCACAAGCTTCCGAAAAAGCAATCCCGTCTTCTCGCCTCGCAATTTTGTAATTGAGGATCTCCATAATTTAACCAAAGAGTTGTTACTTTTTAGCTTGACTTTGAATTCATGTTAAATAGTTTAATATTAAAGTATTTAATTTTGAACGGAGTTGAACTTAAAAATGAGCACTCACTACAAAGGCACAAAGGAAGAGGTCAGCGCCCTCGACTGCTTTATCAAGCTGCTGCGCGCCTCTGAATCGGTCAATGCTGCCGCAGTGAGGCAGATTCAGGCCAATGGCCTGACCGAAAGCCAGTTCGGGGTTCTTGAAGCGCTGCTGCATCTCGGAACCCTCAATCAGAACCAGCTGGCCGGAAAGATTCTCAAAAGCGGCGGCAATATCACGCTGGTAATCGACAACCTGCTCAAACATGGGCTGGTAATTAAAGAAAAACGCAGCGACGACCGCCGCTGTTACTGGATCAGTCTCAGCGACAGCGGCAGAGAGCTTATCAGCCGAATTTTCCCGGAACATGTTAAAATCATTACGGGGAAATTTGCGGCACTCGATTCAGAAGAACAGAAACAACTGGCGCTGCTCTGCCGCAAACTTGGCACCGCCAACCATAACCAGGAGGAAGAAAAATGAAAAAGGTACTTCACATCGTTGCCAGCCCGAGAGGCTCGAGCTCACGCACTCTACGCATCGCTGACTCTCTGCTCAAAAAGATCGGCAAACAGTTTCCCGGTGCCACAATCGATACGCTCGACGTTTTTGCCGAAAAACTACCCGAAATGAATATAACCCGCGTCAAAGGCAAATATATGCTGATGAGCGGTCAGGAACTCAGTGGCGACGCCGTCGCCGCCTGGGAAGAAATCAAAGCCCACATTGCCCGTTTTCTCGCCGCCGACATCATCGTCATCTCAACCCCGATGTGGAACTTTGGCATTCCCTACCGGCTGAAACATTACATCGACGTGGTCTGGCAACCCGGATTCATGTTCAAATACACCGAAAACGGCCCTGTCGGCCTCGCTGCCGGCCGCAAGGTCTTCGTCGTTTCGACACGCGGCGGCGACTACAGCCCGGGTACCCCGGCCGAACCCTACGACCAGATCACACCCTATCTTAAAACCGTTCTCGGCTGGGCCGGCATCACCGACCTGACCTTCATCAGTGCCCAGCCAATGGACGCCAACACTGAAGACGGCCGCGAAGCCAAGATCAAAGAAGCCATCGCCGGCATCGATTCTCTCAACCTCGCCTGATCTCTAAAGAAAACCCCGGGTATGTCTGTCAACCGACGGCATACCCGGGGTTTTTATCAAACAGGCATTCCCGCTGACGAAGAAAAATTTTCGGCAGTCCAGAATTATGACATAACTGTAAGAGGTTGAATCAAATAATTCCTGATGTTGATAAATACGAAACATTCAGATTCTATTTCTGCGGTCATGAGCCGCTCGAACCGCCGCACATTCATAATGAAGGCGGCACCCGGTGCGTAATCAAGGGCTTGCCTTATTTGAGCTCAGAATCAGGCTTTTGAACCAGACTCAGTAACTCTGATTCTCGACGGGGAGGTAGAGGCGCATAATGCGGTTGGAAGTGGCGAGCCAGAGGTTGCTCTGGTCGAAATGCAGGTAGTGCACCCCAGGGCGCGAGAGGCGTTCCCATTTTTTGCCGTCGTAGAGCATGACGCAGCTGCCACCGATCGAGGGGTTGATGACGCGCAGTCGATAAGGGTTGTCACTGCTTCTTTTGAGCATGGGTGGCACATCTGATGACTTGAAAAACTTCTGTTCTAGAGTGAATTTTTCGTCGCAGGCTACGGCGATGACAAAGGGGTATTTTGCGTCGTCAGGGGCAGCCGCCACTGAAGTTATGCGGTTCGAATCGAATCCCTCGATCTTGGTTGGAACATCGCGAACATTGAGTTCAGGAGTGATATAGAGCAGCCCGCTCATAGCACCGAGCCACAGGCGGCCAAAGCGGTCAGCCGTCATACTCGTATAGCGCCGCTTCGGCACATCTATTCGGGTGACCTGCTGACCGTCGTAAATGGTCAAGCCTTCTTCCTGGAGAATGGCGACGACTTTACCGGTCGAGGTTTCCCAGTTGCAGCAGTCGATGATGTCGGTGCTGACAGCAAGTTCTCTGTTTTCAAGGCCAACTTCAACGCGTTTCCAGTTTTCGGGCGTGATGGTGCCCGGGTCGAGCAGGTGCGCGCGTGGCAATATAAACAGCCCGGAGGCCTTCGTTCCGATTGCGATATCGGCGCCCAGTTTCTTGACACACAGCAGCTTTTCATCTTTCGGCCAGGGCAACTGCCCCTCACCGACCTGTAGCCATTCATGATTCAACTCAGAACCCCAATGCATACCTATACTGGTGTAAGCAGTCGTGCTGTTGAGCACCGCCAG
Organism: Candidatus Rifleibacteriota bacterium; assembly: GCA_029560455.1. The sequence continues at coordinate 1,444 of JAKQKW010000066.1, read as the reverse complement.
ATTCCTGGCGTCGAAAACCATCCAGACGCGCTCGTCGAAATCAAGATCGTAATCGGTTATCTGCCCCTTGACGATCGGGTGCAGCGGCGCCCGCACCAGCTGACTGCGAATACTGTATAGTTGTCTGCCATCACTGGTAAAGCGACCATTTGGCGTGCGAATCACCGGGTGAATACGGTAAGCCGGCGAAGCGGTGCCGCTGAGTGCAGCACTCGCCGAAGCTGCCACAGCAAGGGCATTGCTGATCTGCTGCGGCGTTACATTACTGACAGAGTCAGCTTCGATCAGCGCCTGATTCGCCGGCCCGACGAGCAGGCGCTGATCGAGCGTCGAATAGATATGGTCAACGGAATCGGGTGGCAGGTCGGGCGGGCCTTCGACGCAGTAGTGGTGCCACTGGCTTTCGCCATGACCGGGCATCGGGCGACTGCGAGCCACGGTGTTGTCTTCGATCTGCAGGTTTTTGACCGGGTCATTTTCGGGATTTTCGTAGCGACCGGCAAGCTTCTGGTTCATACCAAGAATGCCGAGCATCGCCGCCGAGGGAAAAGCGTAGCGCGACAGACCACGCTCATGCGAAACCCAGAGGTCTTTGCCCTGAATAATCTTGAAATAAGAGATAAATGGCTCGATCGGGTAGTCATGCTGACTCGGGTAACCGTAAATAAAAGGCCCCCAGTGCAGCATGAACGGCCAGAACGTCTTGGCATAAGACGGGTTGCTGCCGCGGTATTGAAATTCGTCATACTGGTATTCGTCAGTGATTCCGAGCATGGTGACGCCCGCATCGCTGAGCACAGCGACCTTTTTCACAGAAACGAGGTAATAGACACGGTTGATATTATCTGAAGGCAAGGGGCTGTCATTGGTGGTAAAGTTGTACCAGCGGCCCTCTTCGAATTTCCAGAGGCCACGGCCCTGGGTGCCCACCCACAAAATCCGGTTGCCAAGCAGATCGGCAAGCTGTGCGTCACCTTTGCTCATCTTCTGTTTGATGACATCGGTTTCTTCGTCAGGGCTGACGGCGATGCTGGTGATCCAGAGATCAGGGGCAGGCAGTTTCGTAACCCCGACCAGACTGCCGTTCTGAATCAGATTCAGTTTGTCCTGGGTAACGGCGATGATATTGTTCGACTTGCCGTGTGACAGGCCCTGAAAATCGTTAACCCAGTCGCTCTCAAGCTCAACGACCTGCTGCCCGTCGTCGGCGCGCAGCAGCCCTTTCCCTTTCGTCGAATAAATGCCGCCGCCCGGGTAGTCCATGGCCATTGCGGTGATGCCGACCGAAATGATGCGGTGCTGCTCTTCGCTGCCCATGCCCATCGAGTTGACCGGCAGAAAGTTACCACCGCCGGCTTTCTGAAAGATCGTCGACTTGAACAGCCAGCCGCCGAAGCAGCCTACGTAAAGTGTATTATCGACGATCTGCAGCACTTCGGTATCG
>JAKQKW010000063.1 GCA_029560455.1 Candidatus Rifleibacteriota bacterium | reverse complement strand
TCTATAGTTTGGCGAACAGCAATATCCCTGTTAAACCTGCATGCAGGCTTAATCCGTGCACAATGGCAAAAAACATTCCTCAAGGCTTATAAAACTTTATAAAAGCATACTAACTTATCAGCAAAATATTTCGCAACGCCAAAATCGTAAAAGCAAAACAACCGCAACAAAAAAATTTGAATAAAAAAAAATGCGCCCTGAGCCCGAAAACTGTCGGACCAGGGCGCATCGAAGAATTTTATCAGTGTTTCTTCAGGAAAATATCGCTGCCACCTGTAACCTGAACTGTTCCGGCAAAATACAGGCCATAGGGAGTTTTAACAACCCCACCGACAATTTCGTTCGTCGAACCGCCGAATTTAATGTCACCGAATTTGCTTCCAGAGGAGCTGTAGAAGATTCCAAAACCATCAGATCCGCCAATGGCAGGTGCAATAAATGCACTGCTATCAACGTTGCCGCCAGCGTAGACCCTTGAATCCAGACAGCTGATGCCGCTTAGAGATGCATTAGCCAGAGGATCAATGTTTCGGCTCCAGAGACTGTTGAGCTCCGAATCATATTTCACGATAATGAAGTAATAATAACCCTTTGAGCTGTCCCATCGGCGCTCGATTATATATACTCCGGTTGAATCGGCGGCAATCTTGCCAAGATATTCCTTGGTAACTGAATTACGGTCAATTCTCTTTTCGAAATCGCCAGTGGTGGCATCAAATCTCATCAGTCTTGTATTGATATTGTTAATATTAGTTACAGCCGTTGACGTCTGGTGCACTGTCTGGAAGACTTTACCGCCAAGCACCGCAATACCGTAAGAATTTACAGACTGCAGAGAAAAGCCGCTTTCATCAAATTTTGAATAAACAGCATTCCCAGAGAGGTCGAATTTCCAGAGCACAACCTTTTCTTTCGTTTCTGAAAATGTTGTCGTGACATACTTCTTGTATCTTCCTGTCACATAAAGGCCACTGGAGTCGATCGCCATCTCGCCGGGATATTCATAATCGGAAGTGCCATACTGCTTGCTCCAGACAATGCTACCCGTAAAGTCGTATTTCACAATAAAAAAGTCGCCTCTTGAACCTCCGCCGGCAAAAACCGTGCTGTCAGTCTGGCCCAGCAGATAAACCCCGGTTGAATCGGTACACACGGCCGTGCCATAGTCTGTGCCTGCACTTCCGCCCATTCTGACCCATGTCTTACCGCCATACATGTCGTATTTTATGAGAAAGTAGTCAGCTTTGGCATTGTATGGCTGCCCATCGATTGAGTTAAAAGAGTAACCGGTCACATAAACATTGCCATCGCTGTCTGAACAGGCATCATTGACAGAGTAATTCCCTTTAGCGCCCAGAAGAGAAGTAAAGACATCTATAATGATCGCTTTTACTTCTGCCGACAACGCCGACTCACCACCGGCATTTAAAGCACTGACCCTGAAATAACGGGCACCAGCCGGGACATTTTCGAATATTTCAGGCGCCGAGGCATTAGCAACTTTTGTGCTGTTACCAGTTGTCACACCTTCGCTGTCAAGCCAGTAAAGATTATAGCTTTCGGCCCCGGCAACTTCATCCCAAAGCACGGTCAGCGTAGAACCTTCTACCTCCACCCTTAGATTTTCCGGCGCAGCTGGGGGCGGAATCTGCGGTTTGGCTGAGGCTTCGTTCGAAGGGGCTGATTCGCCGCCGGCGTTTACCGCCGTGACGATGAAGTAGTAGGTCTGGCCGTTAGTCAGGCCGGTGATTTCGGCAGGGCTGACGGCACCGCTTACTTTGGTGCCATTCGCGACGGTGACACCGGCGCTGGTCGAGTAGTAGACGTTGTAGCTGGCGGCACCTTCCACAAGGTTCCAGGTCAGCGTGGCGATCGCATTGCCAGCGGCAGCAGCCAGATTGATCGGCGCGCCGGGAGCCGGCACCTGCGGTTTGGCTGAGGCTTCGTTCGAAGGGGCTGATTCGCCACCGGCGTTTACCGCCGTGACGATGAAGTAGTAGGTCTGACCGTTAGTCAGGCCGGTGATTTCGGCAGGGCTGACGGCGCCGCTTACTTTGGTGCCATTGGCAACCGTGACACCGGCGCTGGTCGAGTAGTAGACGTTGTAGCTGGCGGCACCTTCCACAAGGTTCCAGGTCAGCGTGGCGATCGCATTGCCAGCGGCAGCAGCCAGATTGATCGGCGCCGAAGGTGCAACGACCAGG
>JAKQKW010000056.1 GCA_029560455.1 Candidatus Rifleibacteriota bacterium | reverse complement strand
GCAGTGCTCGAAGCGATTTTACACCGCTTTAAGATCGTTAATCGTTCTGCTTGAACGGTGGGGCAATTGAACTTTTTATCTGCTTTTGCGTCATCAATGCTATTTCCTGCTTTGTCTTCGCAATCTTTCGTTTATTCCTGCAACTTTTCTACACCACCGTGCTTGTGCCCCGAATGGGTAAAAGCGGTAATCTAAGCCGTTATTTAATAAAGGACTTCATTGCTGAATGAATCATTTACTGGATTACCCCGATATCTGGCTGATCGGCGGCGGCGGCAAAACGACCCTGATGTTCAAGCTTGCAGCTGAATGGGCGGCGCGTGGCGAAAGAACGATCTGTGCCACCACGACAAAAATCTGGGTTCCGACGCCAGAGCAGTGCTCCGATTTGCGGATTGGCTTATTTGCAGACATTCTGGCCAGTCTGTGCGACCGCCCGGCCCAGCTGGTAACGGTTGCCAATCGCATCGAAAACGGCAAGTGTCTCGGCTTTTCTGCTGAAGAAACATTTTCACTCAAAACCGCATGCCAGCGCCTGATCGTTGAAGCCGACGGCTCTGCCGGCCGCCCGGTGAAAGGGCATGCCGCGCATGAACCACAGATTGCTGCCGGCGCCACCTGTGTCGTTGCTGTTGTCGGCGGCTGGTGTGTCGGCGCCCCTCTCGATGTCGAGCATGTTCACCGCCCCGAACGCTTTTCGGCAATTTCAGGCCGCCTGCTGGGTGAGCCGGTTACAGCCGCAGACGTCGCCGGTGTAATTCTTGGCGACAACGGCTGGCTCAGCTCGGTGCCGGTCAACGCCGCATTTCACGTAGTGGTAAATGGTGATGATAATGGCCTGCTTGCCGCAATCAGAAACCACCCGTCTGCAAAAAGGCTCTCAGGGTTGCATCAAGGCTGAATCTGTATATATTGAAACTGTTAAAAGGTGATTGAATGAGTAAAAATATTGTCGATGCCCGCGGATTACTTTGCCCGAAACCTCTTATCATGGTTAAGAAAGCTTTAACAGATGCAGGACCCGGGACAACTCTCGAAATTCTGATTGATAACGCTACTGCACACGAAAACGTCATGCGCTTTCTGCAGGATTTTGGCTGCAGGGCCACATGTATTGAAAATGCCGGCGTTTTTACGATCAGCGCCGAGGTGATTAAACCCATCGAAACCAGCCTGCGCGCCGAAGATTATTGTTCACCAGCCATCGGCAACAGTGGGCCGTATGTTCTGGTTCTGAGTCGGGCGGTCATGGGCAGCGGCAGTGACGAACTCGGCCGCATTCTTATTCAGGCCTGCATCAATTCTCTCAAAGAAACATCACCCGCGCCTTCGTTCATTCTTTTTTACAATGCCGGTGTGACGCTGGCCTGCGAAGGCTCGCCGGTTCTGGGCGCTCTGAAAGAGCTTGAATCAGCCGGAGCGAAGATGCTTGTCTGCGGCACCTGCCTCGATTATTTCGAACTCAAGTCGAAGCTGCAGGTCGGGCGGGTTTCGAACATGTATGATATCATGCAGACAGTCGCATCGGCCGGCAAAGTCTTCGCCCCCTGAGGAACCCCTGAATTGAAAAGCTGCATGTATTTCGATAACAGCGCCACATCCTTTCCGCGGCCCAAAGAAGTTGCCCGCGAAATGGCGCGTTATCTTGACGAACTCGGCGGCCCTTACGGTCGCAGCGCCTACCCGCGCGCCGTCGAAGTCAGCCGCAGAGTGGAAAAGGCCCGCGATTGCCTCGCAGCCCGTCTTGGGGCCGGCAGGCCTGAGCTGCTTTCTTTCATGCCGAATGCGACAACAGGCCTGAACCTGGTATTGCAGGGCTTTTTGCGGCCGGGGGATGAAGTGCTGGTTTCCGGTCTCGAACACAATGCGGTAATGCGCCCACTCGAAGCACTGAAGCGGCTGCGCGGCATAAGCTGGCGGGTTATGCCTTCTGAGGCAGACGGCTTGATTCAGACCGGCGAAATAAGCCGTTTGCTGACTCCGCGCACGCGTCTGGTAGCAGTCAATCATCAGAGCAACGTAAACGGCCTGATTCAGCCGATTAAAAACATCAAAGAAGCTATTGGCGAAGTTCCGCTGCTCGTCGATGCGGCCCAGTCAGCCGGAACCACCGACCTGAAAATTGACGACTGGAACCTTGATTTTGTCGCCTGCACCGGCCACAAGGGGCTGCTCGGGCCAACCGGCACCGGTTGCCTGTTCATACGTAACCCCGAAATGGTCGAACCGCTGGTTTATGGCGGTACCGGCAGCGTTTCAGAGAGTCTGGCGATGCCCGGCTTCGCCCCCGATATTTTTGAAGCCGGAACCGGCAACATTGCCGGCATTATCGGCCTGCTCGCGGCTCTTGAAAATACGCCTCCGCCGGCACATTCACCCTCTGAATTTATTGCCTTCATCGATGCGGTGACAGCTCTGCCCGGTATCGGTGTTCTGCGTGCTTCTGACGCAAATTGCCAGGGCAACCTTTTTTCTTTTCGACACGAATCTCTTGATCCGTCTGTAATTGCTACCCGCCTGAGCGAAGAATTTGGCATAGAGGTGCGCGCCGGGCTGCATTGCGCACCCATGGCACATCAGACTCTCAAGACTTTTCCGGTCGGTGCGGTGCGACTGGCACCGTCACGCTGGCATGCCGCCGCCGATTTTGCTGCGGTTGTGCGGGCTCTGAAAGAGATCGTTAAATGAAAATACTTCTTCTTTTCCGCAACACCCGTGAGGTTATCAAGGCCGAAGAAATCTGCCGCAACGCTGGTTTGCCACTGCAGGTGATTGCCACGCCGAAACATATTTCTTCAGAATGCGGCATGTGCCTGCAGCTCGACAGAGTCGACAGCGACAGAGCGCTTTCTCTTGTTCAGCAGTTGGGTATCTCTGCGCAGCTGCACGATGAAAAGCCTTCGGTACCAGCCTTTGACCTGCTGACGACCGTCGAATACGGCGGCTGCTCAGCAAAACTGCCGCCTGATTTACTGGCAGAAGCCCTTGGCCGTTTCCCGGCCAATTCTGACCCGAGGCTGCTGGTTGGTCTCGATACCTGTGATGACGCTGGTGTTATCAGAATCAACGATGATCTGGCCCTGATCGAAACCACCGATTTTTTTCCGCCTGTCTGTTCTGATGCTTTTGAATTCGGCCAGATTGCCGCCGCAAATGCCCTGAGCGATGTTTTTGCCATGGGCGGGCGGGTGCTGTCGGCGATGAACCTGGTGATGTTTCCTGCTGCCGGTATTCCGCTTGAAATTCTCGGCGAAATTCTGCGTGGCGGCCTCGAAAAAGTCGTCGAGGCCGGCGGCATCATCGTTGGCGGTCACACGATTGCCGATTCGCCGCCCAAGTATGGCCTGGCCGTCACCGGCACCGTTCATCCCGACCGGGTCATCACCAACGCCAAAGGCCGCCCCGGCCAGACACTGATTCTTACCAAACCCCTCGGAACCGGCGTTCTGGTAGCAGGCCAGCGCCTGGGTGAAGCCGCACCGGCGCATTATCAGGCGGCGCTGGCTTCGATGAAACAGCTCAATCGTGCGGGCGCCGAGATCATGCAAAAATACAACGTCGCCTGCGCCACCGATATCACCGGTTTTGGTCTGCTAGGTCACGCCATGCACATTGCCCGCGCCAGCGGTATTTCACTGGAATTTAACGCCGCCCTGCTGCCTGAACTGCCGGGCGCCCGCGCTCTGATCGATCTTGGCTGCATACCGGGCGGTGCTTTTCGAAATCAGAAATACGTCGAAAGTAAAACCTGCTTCGACAGCGGTCTGTCATACACCGATCGAATGCTGAGTCTTGATCCGCAAACCTCAGGTGGTCTGCTGCTGCTTGCCGAACCAGAACTTGCTGACCAGATGCTCGCCGAGCTCCGCTCAGCCGGCTATACAGCCGCAGCAACCATTGGTCGCTCACTGCCCCGCCAGGAAAAATTGCTCTACCTCCGCTGAAAAACTGCTATCAGAAAGCCTGTTTGGTGAACGCAAATGGCAGTGCAGGGCTTTATTTAACAGTGTTTGGGAAGGTTGTCACAACTTGTGATAGCCTCACGCCATTCTTTTCTGGAAAGCTGCAAACATGAAATATTCCGGAGACTGGCCAGGACTTCTTCTTATCGATTGCTTGAGAACCCTTGTTTCTAGTTCTTAGAGCTTTTTTCCCCGATCATATAGCCCTATGGCGCGACGGCAATTGATCGGCAATGCTTACTTGCTCATTTACGTTAGCGGCGGGAGATTTTTAAGAGCTGCTTCGGGCAGGCGTCGCGGCATTCGAGGCAGCGCAGGCATTCGGCCTGGTCGACCTGACGCGGCACGTCTAGGCTGACAGGGCATTTGCGTGAGCAGGCACCGCATTCGATACAGCCTTCTTTTTCGAATTCGATGCGGTAGAGGCTGACTTTGTTGAATGGCCCGTAGAATGCGCCGAGCGGGCAGACCCAGCGGCAGAACGGCCGGCGTATGAATACTGCGGCGGCAATCAGTAATGCCAGAAGCGAAGCTTTCCAGGTGAACAGCCAGCCGAGCTGGCTGCGCAGGCCGGGTTGCAGATACGCCAGCGGCAGGCCACCTTCAAGGGTGCCCGCCGGGCAGATGTATTTGCAGAAACTTGGCTCGCCGCCGTCGTATTCATCGAGCCAGAAAGCCGGCAGCAGAAAGACGAAAACGATGAGAATGACGTATTTCAGATATTTGAGAACCTGCGGCCCGTTGAATTTGGGCGACGGAATACGGTTGAGCAGTTCCTGAAACCAGCCGAACGGGCATATCCAGCCGCAGGCGGCGCGACCGACAATGCCGCCGATCAAGGCCAGAAAACCAATCACCAGCAATGGCAGCGAGGTTGAGATTGCCGCAAGTCTGGCGCCGATGGTGTGCAGAGCAGTCAGATCGAGGCCGCCGGCACCGGCAACCGTTACCTGCATGGCACCAATCGGGCAGGCAAACAGCGCGGCCGGGCAACTGTAGCAGTTGAGTGTCGGCACGCAGCCGTGTTTGAGAACGCCGGTATAGAGATTGCCGGTTTTGAGACCGACAAGATAGGCATTGCTGCCGAGAGTAGCGGCTGCCTGCGACCAGAATCTGATTTTCAACCCAGACCTATGCATTGTGTGCACACCAGAATCGCTTTCTGAAAGTAACTGCGATGCTCGCCGTTTTTGAAGCCGATGAGCATCAGGGCAACGGCGGCCAGCAGAATGATGATCTGCAGAACCCCCGGTTTTCTGGCCGTATTGGTGTCGCTGGTCATCTTACTTTACCAGTTCAATGAGCTTGCGACCGACATCGTCGATAGCCTGAATGCCGGCGAAATTTTCGGCACCCGGGCCGTAGGCAAAAACCGGAACCATTGCGGCGGTGTGATTGTCGCTCGAGAAGGTCGGCTTAACGATTTTGTCGTTTACGATGGTTTTCATTGGCAGGGTGATGCCGGCGGTTTCGTGGTCGGCAGTGACTACAACCAGCGTGTTACCGTCTTTTTCAGCAAAGTCGAGGCTGGTTTTAACTGCTGTGTCGAAATCTTTAACTTCGCCGGTAATACGCGGCATATCCTGATCGTGCGAGGCAAGGTCGATCTGTGAACCTTCGACCATCAGCACAAAGCCTTTTTCGTTCTGGGTAAGGCATTCCAGGGCTTTGGCAGTAAGTTCGCCGAGAGTGTAGTCGCGCTTTACTGCAGGCGGCAGGTGACCAGACGAAAGAATTGCGGTCAGCTGCTTCGGGGCTTTCACCTTGCGCAGCGTCTCGATGCTGAGCACAACCGGCATTTTTGAACGCAGCAGATTGAGAATATGTTTGTCATCTTTTCGGCGGCTGCCGGGCGTGGTCTGGGGGTAGTAGTTACTCAGACCGCCGCCGATCATCACGTCGAGACCAGAGTTGGCCTGTTGTTCGGTGATGGTGTCATAATGATATCTGGCGATGTGATGTGCAGAAAAGGCAGCCGGGGTTGCATGCGGCAGAATGCTGGTGACGGTGACACCGGTGGCTTTGCCGGCTTCGCGGGCATATTCCATAAGGTTTTTCAGGGGCTTGCCTTCAGGACTCTGGCCGACCACGTCATTGTTGGTCTTAAAGCCGGTAGCCAGCGCGGTGCCGGCGGCGGCCGAGTCGGTAACGTAATCGTTGGCCGAACCTGTCATGTGCAGACCCATGATTTTGAAGCGCTCGAGATTGAGCGGGCCGTGTTCGATGCGGGCGGCGGTTATATGGGCGACGCCCATGCCATCACCGATAAGAAAAATGATGTTGCGGGGTTTTATGTCTGTCTGGGCCGAAACGGCGACAGTGAGCAGCAGGGCAAAAATGAGGCAGAAGCTGCGGATGTGGCGGAAATGTGTGAGCATGTTTGCTTCCTTTCGCGTTCTTTGATAAAAAATCTAACCCAAACCGGGGGGCATGGCAAGCGCTAATACTAATTAAATTTATGCACTCTGCCGATAACCTGATGGTCGTTGTAATAAGTCGGCGGCTAATCCAAATTGACGGAGGGTTAAAGATGGGTGTACTTATCCCGTTGTTCAAAACCCGTGAACCTGAAGGCGACCTGCAGCTGAATAACGAAGACAAGCTGCGGTTGAAACTGATTCAGAATTCAATCGAAGCATTGAAGCGCGAAGAAAAAGTGGTCGAAAACGAGATTTCAGAGAAATGTCGCGAAGAAATCGACCGCCTGAATGCCATTGATAGAAAACTCAGAGAGCTCGAGCTGGAGCTTGAAGCGCTCTGCCGCGCCAACCGCCGCGGCCCATGGCCCGGAATTGCAGACAGGAGCAGCTGATGTTGAAACACTCGATGTTCTCTGATTTCTACATTACCCGCCGCAACCGACTTGCCGGTGCTCGGCGCAGCATGCCATTCTGCGAAGGCAGTCTTGCCGTCTCACCTCAACATCAGCCCAGCCAGAGACTGGTAATTTCGCGGGCTGCCCCAAGAACCTGGTGGGAAACCGGTTGGCAGATGCAGCGATGACGTTTTGATTGCCACAAGAGTTCGTTTAATCGGCAGCATCCAGTTTCTGCCGGTGACCGAAAGCTGGAATGGCAGGTAGAGACTCGTCGATTGCAAACAGATAAATTCGCTAAATATCCGGGTGGAGCTTTAACAACTCTTGCCCGGTTTTGCCATATCTGCAAAAATGCGGGCGTGATCCTGCATCGCTTTTTCCCAGGTGAATTCAGCAGCTCTTGCCACAAGTTTTTCGCGTAACTTGTTCCGGTCAATTTCGGTGGCCCGCTGCATTGCGGTTGCAAGTTCGTCGGCGCTGAAA
>JAKQKW010000023.1 GCA_029560455.1 Candidatus Rifleibacteriota bacterium | reverse complement strand
ACCGCAGAAACTTTCAATTGAAGAACTCAAGGCCGCCAAGCAGCGCCTGCTTGACGAAGCGGTCAGCAGAATTGAAATCAAGGCCCAGGAAGCGGCAATTCTCGATGAATTTGTTAATTCACGTCTTAAAGACCTTGAGTCTCTCGACGAAGGCATAAAAAATCTCGAGATTGCCTCGCGCATTTTTTACATGGGCACCCTGTTTTTCGTGCCCATAGTTCTGACCGCGCTCTGGTTTTTCATGAATCAGGTTTCGATGCCGATCAAGGATGTTATCGACCGACTGAAGAGCTTTCAGAACGAGAGTGCCGAAGGCGGTCAGAACGACATGCTCGAGTGCGCAATTCAATTCGATACCTTTCTTTCAACCGCCCGCACCCTGCTGCAGGAATCCTATTCAATAGCCCAGGAAATCGGGCGTAAGCTCGAACCGCTTACCGCCATGCCGGTTTTTTCTGATGAAAACGTAAAACAGTTTTTCACCGACGTTCAGGAAATCTCGCGCAGCTCGAACTATATCGCCAATACGCTCGAATCGACGACCCTCCACATCCAGGAAGTCTCGGCTTCAGCCCAGACCATCGCCGATCGCTCACACGAAGCGGCTACCGACAGCGCCGAGACCGCCGCGATTGCCGGCGAAGGTAAAAACGCCGTGAGCGAGACCATCGATACCATGGAATCGATCAAAGACGAGGTTCTCGGCCTCGAAGACGTTATCGAAAACCTCAATTCGGCCGGTAAACAGATCGGTGAAATCGTCAACACCATCACCAACATCGCCTATCAGACCAACCTGCTGGCGTTGAACGCCGCAATCGAAGCGGCCCGCGCCGGTGAGCACGGGCAGGGCTTCACGGTTGTTGCCGGCGAAGTGCGCAAACTGGCAGAAGAATCGGGCGAAGCGGCTGAAGATATCGGCAAGAAGATCAAGGAAATGCTGCTCAAGACCGGCAAGGCGGTCGAAACGATCAACCGTGGTGCCGCCAAGGTTATCGAGGGCGTCAATATCGCCAACGTTGCCGGTAACAACCTCGACAAGATCGTCAGCTCGGTTCTTAACGTCAACAAGATGATTCAGGATATCAGCGCCGCTTCGACAGAACAGTCACAGAATATCGACTCACTGCGTGGCAGTATCGAAAGCATTTCGGGCGCTACCAAGATCACTTCAGAAGGTACCCGAAGGGTCGCCTTCGCGGTTAATGAGCAGCTGTCGCATATCAGGCAGTATATGAACGTCACCAAAGAGCTTCTGACCCTCGTTCAGATGATGGGTGACATGCTCGACAAGTTCAATCTCAACTGATTTCTTCCCGCCACAGTTTTTCTTCAGCAGTTTGCTGAAGGATGCCGATGTATTGTCAGAAGGGGAAGAAAATGACAGCAAAATCTTTGTTTTCAGTTGGTTTCGGCGAATTTCAGAAGACTCTTGCCGACCTCGGAATGCCTGCGTTCAGGGCAAAACAGGTGCAGGAATGGATTTTCCGCAAATTCGTCTTTTCGTTCGATGAAATGACCAATCTGTCGCTGGCAGATCGCGAAAAGCTCAAAGCCGCTTTTCCGAAGATTCTGCCGCCGGTCGAAAAGTATTTGCAGGACCGCGATGGCACCAGCAAGGTTGTGGTTAAGCTCGGCGATGACGAACTGGTCGAGGCCGTAGCAATACCCGATGAAGATGCGCTGACTTTCTGTCTCTCAACTCAGGTTGGCTGCCCGGTTGGCTGTGTTTTCTGCCGCACCGGCGAGATGGGCTTCAAGCGCAATCTCTCTTCTGATGAGATTATGCTGCAGGTGATGCTGCTGGTGAAAAGAACCGGCAAAAAGCCGACCAATATCGTATTCATGGGAATGGGCGAGCCGTTCTTCAATCGCAAAGCCCTGTATGAAGCGATCGACATGCTCACAGACCCGCAGGGACTTGGCCTGGCAACCCGCCGTATCACCATTTCCACTTCTGGCGTGGTTGAGGGAATCGCCGAACTGATCACTCGCCCTGGCGAAGTGAATCTGGCTGTGTCACTGCATGTGGCTGACAATGCCACCCGTAACACTCTGGTGCCGATCAATAAGAAGTTTCCTCTCGAAAAGCTGAAGGAGGCGATCAGTTCATACTGCACTCACACCAGCAGACGCGTAACCCTCGAGGTTGTTCTGCTGAAAAATGTTAACGATCAGCTTCAGGATGCGATGAATCTTGTCAGCTTCTGTGAAGGGCTGCTGGTTCACGTTAATATCGTGCGTTTCAACCATTTCCCGGGTTCGAATTACGAGCCTTCGCCTGAAAAAGACGAAAAAGAATTTCGTAAAATTCTCAAAAAAGCAGGTATTGCTGTAACCGTAAGAAAATCGCGGGGACAGGAAATTCTGGCCGCCTGTGGCCAGCTTGCAGGAAAAAGTGATGACCAGGAAAAAAAGTGATTCTTGTCTGTCGATTCTGATCAAAATGTCGATTCTGATGTCGATTTTGCTCGCTGTGCTGATTGGTGGCGTTTACTTCGCCTACAACAAGCTTAACGAGTTCTTCAATCGAGGCGGAACGATAATTGTGCCTGACTTCCGCGGTAAACACATTGTCGAAGTCATGAAAAGCAAGCCGACCGGGCTTGAGGTTGTCAGACGTGACGAAAAGTTTGATGACCGACAGGCCAAGGATCACGTAATTGCACAGTTTCCGGAACCAGGAACGGTGGTAAAACCAGGTAAGCAGGTTCTGCTGTCAATTTCTCTCGGGCTCCAGAAAGTCAGTGTTCCTGAACTGACGGGCAACAGTCAGCGCGAAGTCGATGTGGCGCTGATGAATGCGCAGCTTTCGGCCGGAGATCGCGCTTATATCTATTCTGAAAAAATTGCTCCTGACCGGATTGTGGGGCAGTCACCTCTGCCTTCTGAAGAATATGGTGTTAACAAAGAAGTCGATCTGCTGATCAGCCTGGGCCGCAAGCCAGAAATGCTGGTTCTGCCAAATCTGGTCGGTGTTTCGATGGATGAGGCGAAGAACCGTCTCAAAGCCTGGGGGCTTAATTTTGGTCGCATTTTTTCACGGCCTGATGCGAACCGCGAAAAGTTTCAGATTATTTCAACCAGCCCGGCGCCTTATTCTCAGCTGCGCCGCGGCGAAGTGGTCAGTCTGCTGGTCTCATCGGGGAGCGACGAAGGCACTGCGACTCCGGCAGATCTCAAAAAATTCGAAGTTTTTTCCGTGCTCGACATGCCCAAACCTGTTGCGGCTAAACCTGCATTGCCGCCGGCACCTGGCGTGACTTCGCCGACTGTAACCCAGCCGGCAGTGACTCCGGCGCCGCCAAAGGTTATTGTTGCAGACGAGGACCCTGAAGGCGTTGAAACTCCGGTTGTAGTCGCAGTTCAGGCCCCGCCAAAGATCGTTGCGCCGGTTGTTGACCGCGAGATGAGCTTTGTCATGCCCGATGGCTTCATGCCTAAAGAGGTCAAGTTCATTCACATAACCCCCGATGGTCGGCAGCAGGTTTATGCCGGTGCCCACAAACCTCTCGAACTTGTTAAGGTTAGGGTACCTGTTGTGCCGAATAGTAAAGTACAGATTTATATCAACGACGTTCCCGTAGAGGAACGCAGAGTCGAGCCATAACTGGCATGTCAGTCTGGAGGCAGAAATGATCGGTGAATTGATTAATGGCAAGTATAAAATTGAAGCTGCTTTCTCTGAGAGCCACATGTATGAGATTTTTTCGGCCCTCGAAGTAGGCACCGGCACCCAGGTGATCGTCAAGATTCTTAAAGAATCTATGGCGGCGAATGCCGAAAGGGTCCGTGGCTTCAGTGACGAGATCAAGTCTTTCGCCAGTCTTTCGCACCCGCTGATCGCTGAAGTGCTCGATGTCGATATGTATGATGACCGCCCCTACGTAGTTTCACCAGTGGTCAGGGGCAAGGAACTGCCGGCGCTTATCAAGGGCGAAGTTCTGCCGATGCACGAATGCGTCAAAATCATTCAGGAACTGGCTACGGTTCTGCAGTATGCTGCCGATCAGAAGGTCGAACACCGCACCATCAAACTGTCGAATGTCATTCGTCGAGATGATGGCCGCATCTGTGTTCTGTCTTTTACCCACCCGCGGCTGCGCCTTGCCTCAAGGAGCACTCGCAGTGAGGGAACCGGTGTGCATTCAGACCTGTATTTTCTTGGCACTGCCTTTTTTGAGCTGCTTGCCGGTGAGTCCCCGATCAGAAAGAACGGTGGCATCAATGAATTGTGGGATATGAAGCTCGAAAAACTGCTGCGCATCAGACACCCAGACATGCCGCCCGAACAGGTTACTAGAATTGTCGATTTCGTCAGGGCCACTCTGACCCGCGAACTTGGCCGTCGCTGCAACTCGCACGAAGAATTTCTCAAGTCGCTGGCCGATCTTTCCGGCAAAATCCGCGAAACCAATATTCGCAGCAAAGCCGCCCGTCAGCTTTCAATGGCCTCGCAGGTGGTCGATGCTCTCAACGGCAGAATGTCGAACGTAAACACCTCGTTACCTCCGGTGGTCAATATGCCGCCGGCTCGGATGACGACTCCCGCCATGACTGCATCAGCACCGGTAAGCGTGCTGAAGTCTTCAGAGCGCGGCAGTAAAGATGCCGGCGATGGTAATGGTTTCGCTCAGACCGCGATCGAGGGCAATCTGGCCCTGGTTGTGGATAACAGCGGAAAAGAAGGTTTTAACGGCGCTTCAGATAACACCGGCGAGAATGTTTCCGAAGGCAAAGCTACCGGGCGCCGCCATCTCAGGCTGGTAAAACCCCAGCAGGCCGTGGCTGAAAACACTGAAACCGGCAACTGGAAACTGCATGAAGAAAAACACTGGCTGAGAAATCCGGTGGTTTTCATGGGTCTGTGTCTGGTGGTCATGGTATTTCTGATTCTTTTCTGGTAAGCTGCGGGCATGAAAAAACAGCACACTCTCGTTGCCCCTTCGATATTGTCAGCTGATTTTGCCAATATGGCGGCCGAACTGCAGGCCATTGAGGCTTCTGGCGCCGACTGGATTCATGTCGATGTCATGGATGGCCATTTTGTGCCGAACCTGACTTTCGGCCCGCCGATCATCAAGGCCTTCAGGCCGCACAGTCGCCTGCCTTTCGACGTACATCTGATGATCGAACAGCCAGAACGCTGGCTCGAAGCCTGGAAAGATGCCGGGGCTGACCGCATTACCTTTCATATTGAAGCCTGCCGGCATGCACATCGTTATTTGACTGCGGTGCGTGAAATGGGCCTTGCTTCAGGCATAACCCTCAATCCGCAGACGCCTCTGTGCGAGATCGAGTATGTTCTCGAAGAGTGCGATCAGGTTCTGATCATGACCGTTAACCCAGGGTTCGGCGGGCAGAAACTCATCGAGCCTGTGGTCGAAAAGATCAGACAGCTGAGAAAAATGATCGATGACAAGGGCCTGAATACGCTGATTCAGGTTGATGGCGGAATTTCTCTGAAGAATGCACAAAAGATTTGTGCCGCAGGTGCCGATGTATTAGTAATGGGATCTGCGTTTTTCATTGCCGCTGACAAAAAATCACTGGTACGGGAAGTGCAGAGCCTCAAAAAATAAAGAACAATGAGGCAGATAAAATGCTTGAAAGCCCGAAGGAACTGACTGGGCTGCTC
Organism: Candidatus Rifleibacteriota bacterium; assembly: GCA_029560455.1. The sequence continues at coordinate 13,946 of JAKQKW010000023.1, read as the reverse complement.
GTTCAGCTTGAGGAACAGAGTAGACAGAATCCCGAAGATACCGAGCTGATGCTGCGTCTTGCCCGTCTTTATGTGCGCAACGGCGACAATCAGCAGGCTGTAAATGTTTTTTCAAAGGTTCTCAAGACCAACCCTGATAATTTCGCCATTATGGTCGAGCTCGCCGCCTGTCATATCAGAAGCGAGTCATACCTCGACGCGCAGTTCTATCTTGATCGTGCCCTTGAACTGAAGCCTGGCTTCGCCAACGCCTTCATCACCTATGCCCGAATGTACGAGTGCATGGGTGATCTGCACAAACAGATATCGTTCATGATGATGGCGGCTAATGCGCTGCCCGAAAAAACCGAGATTCGCCTCGCCCTTGCCGAACAGCTCAAACGCTATGGCGACCTTAACGGTGCCGTTACCCAGTACCGTCAGATTCTCGAAATTCAGCCCGATCTCGAAATTGCCAATTTTTCTCTCGGAACCATGCTGATGAAGCAGAACGATCTGAACGGCGCCATGCAGTGTTTCAGACGTATTATCAGCACCAATCCGGGTGCTTTCGATGCGCATTTCAATCTGGCCGGCTGCCTTTTCAGACAGCGCAAATACACGATGGCGATCACGCACTTTCGCATGGCCTGCCGAAAAAGCGACCTGCAGGCCCGCTCGATGTATCTGATGGCGCAGTGCTATTTTAAAATGGCCGATTTTGATCAGGCGATTGTGGCCATGGAAAAGCTTGTCGAGAGCGACGAAAGAAATGTCTCTTACTGGAAATGCCTCGCTGAAATTTACGAAGCGGCTGAAGAATTTGATCTGGCTGTTGATGTCTATCGTAAACTGACTATTCTCGCCGAAGAGCGGGCAGAATTCGCGGTTAAACTCGCGGAAAATCAGATCAGAGCCGGTGACCAGGCCCGCGCCGAAAAAACTCTCGACGCTCTGTTCAGAAGGTTTCCGGGGCACATCGAGGGGCATCGGATTCTTGGTGACCTGTATGCTGCCCGCGGCCAGTTTAAATCGGCGCTTGAAGAGTATCAGCGAACCCTGATGCTGAACGAGAATCTGCCCGAAGTTTTTGTCAGCATGGCAACTGTCTATCGCAACCTCAACGACGCGGCCGAAGAGCAGAAGGCTTTGCAGCGCGCCATCGAACTTGGCAGAGAAACCCCGTCAATTTTGCTGCGTCTGGGCGAACTCGAGCGCAAGCTTAAACTTCCGGCCAGCCTCGACCGTTTCAGACGCATCACCGAGCTGGTTCCCGACACAAACTTCGCCAGAGAAGCCGAATACTACCTCCGCCACAAAGCCGCCTGATCTATCAAAGAAGCAGACTGCAGGCGATCGAGATCAGCTGGGTGGCGAAAAAGGCAATGCGTGCCGGCCGGCGGAGTCTTTCGCTGATGTGCATGCTTGCCAGAATCGCGGGCAGAATTGCCGGGTAAAGGCCAAACGAACTTCTCAGGCTGAACAGCATTAAAAAGCTCAAACCGCCCCATTTGAAAATTTCGGTCGCCTGGTTTTTAAGGCTGGCGACAAACCCGATTATTATTGCCGCCAATGGTATCAGCAGCATCGAACGATCGATGAACGGGCAGCCGCCGATCGGAAAATTCAGCAGTATAAAAAACATGATGGCCCAGAGAAAAGGCTCAGGGCGTTGAACCTCGTTGCGCAAAAAAATGACGCTGGCGATGAACCAGATGACCATGCGGGTTGCCAGAACTACGAACGCCAGACCATGCCCGGTTTTATAAAAGCTCAAGCCGACTATAGCCGCGATACAGGCTTCAACCAGCGGATACTGACATGAAATCGGCGCCTGGCAGTAACGGCAGCGACCACGTAGAAAAAGCCAGCTGAAAACCGGCAGAAGATCGCTGGCGAAGAGCCGATGACTGCAGACCGGGCAGGCCGAGGGCGGAAAAATCACCGATTTGCCTGTGGCCATGCGCAAAATGACGACATTGCTGAAACTGCCCAGTAGACTGCCAAAAAGGGTGAAAAAAAGCGTATACAGCAGGTGCAGTGATTCGTCGTATGGCATCAGGGTTCCTTATGCGTTTTCTCAGATATGGCAGTTTATAATATTCGGGAGTAAAAAAAAAGAGCGACTTGCGTCGCTCTTTTTTAGAACCGTTCGGATCAGATCAGTTGCCAGAACCTTCGATAGTACCATGAACGCCACAGGCGATGAGACCAGTGCCGTCGATGTTGCTGCCAGAATAGCTGCAGCTCATTTCGGGTCTGTTTACCGGGCTCTTCAGATACTTACCAGCAACGAGTTTGCCGCCTGAAGAGGTGGCGTCGGTGTCAGACAGGGTCGACATCATGCTGGTGTTGTCCATGTTGTACATTTCAACGGCGCCGAGAATAACTCTCATGTTGGCGTAGCATGCCTTTTCACGAGCCTGTTCGCGAGCTTTGCGGAAGTTCGGGATAGCGATGGCGGCCAGAATACCAATAATTGCGATAACGATCATAAGTTCAATCAACGTAAAGCCTTTTCTGTTCATAAAAGACTCCTTCCATAAAAAAATAAAATTAGAACTTCGGTCAACCTAAGTCTAACCTACAATATCGGATTTGTCAATGCGATTATCCAGAGCCAGAATTCGGTGTGTGTTTCAAGCAGTTGGCGCTGAATGCTCTGATAGCCGGCGATTTCGGGAGCTGCGAAAAGTCCGGCGAGAGAAATCTGTGCATAACTTTCGATGTACCTTTTTAAAGCCCTTAGATTCTGGGCCAGGTTGTACCTGTAGGCTGCATTTATCGGGTCAAGGGCCACCGCTTTTCTAAAACAGCCCTCTGCCATATCTATTCTGTCATTTTCTGAATGCAGATACCCGAGGCTGTCGTGAGAACTGGCCATGTTGGGCCTGAAACGCACCGACTGCTCAAACATGGCAATGGCCTGCTGACTCTGCCCTCTGTCCATAAAAAGTCTGCCAAAAATGGCGTAGGCTTCGCCGGCTTCCGGGTCGGTTCTTAGCCATTGCGAGGCAAAGGTGAAATCGTCTCTGAAAAATTGTGCGCGATAATGACTTATACCTCCCAAAATGGCTGTCAGAAGAAAAATTCCGGCAATTGCAGCCTTTTTGTGACGTCGAAAAATGTTTTCGGCAAAAAATGCAGCCAGGAAGGTGAATACCGGCAGAATAATCAGGTTGTGGCGCTCGTCGAAGGGGGTCTGTTGCTCTATCAGGTTTGCCGTTGGCATGAACATTATGAGGAGCCATAATAACCAGAACTTTAGCTGGCTTTTGTCTTTACTCAGGCAGCCGATTCTGTAGAAAGCAAAGATCAACAGCCCTGCCGGGAGCACAGAAAAAGCCGTGAACCAGACCGCTGGCGCCGGCTCGTAAAACAGCTGCGGCTCTGGCAGAAGAATTGTCTGAAAGAGGTAAATAAAGGCCATAAGTGGCCCCGAAAGGTCTGGTTCTGTAATTGTGCCGCCTGGAACTGCCTGTCGACGCAACCAGAAATACAGGCCGGTCAGAAGTAAAGTTGGCAAAAGACTGTACAGGCAGGTGTGGGCTGTTTTTCTGGTGCCGCACAGGCATGCCGCAAAAAGCAGTATGGGCAAAGAAGCCGCGTTCTCGCGACAGAAAAGTGCTGCCATGATCAGCAGGGCCGATCTGACTGGCTGGTTTCTGAAAAATGCCGTGGCGGCAGCGATGATAAAAATGCCTGCCAGAAGAACTTCCTGAGCGGAAATCATGAAAACGCATGATGAAAAAACCGGGTGCAGCGCAGTACATAAACTTGCGCCAGCTGATATCAGCGGTCTCGTGTCAGGCAGAAGTGTTATGAACATGCGAAAAAGCAGAGCGGCAAGAACCGCCCCCAGAAAACTGCTCAACAGATGATAGCCGGCCGGCCATTTCCCGAACAGGCTGATCTGAAAATGCAGCGACAGTCGTGCCAGAGGCCGGTAATAGGCCTGATTGCTGTAATGCGGGTTCAGAAATATTTGCGTCAGGCTTGTTGAAACAGGTGTTTCAACGCGGGCAAGTATCTGTTCCTGGTCGTCATACACGAACCCGAGGTTGTGCGAGTTCAGGGCGTAAAAAGCGAAGACGACAAAAAAAATTACGAGCAGGTATGAGAAATGATGCCGGATTGAATCAGCGGAGTTTGTTGAGTTCATTGTCAAAATGGCTGATGTGGGTTAACAGATGCCACTGAAGCTCAAGAAAATGGCTGAAACGGTCATATCTGGCGGCCAGGTCTTCGAGCGGCCAGTCGGACTGTTTGGTAAAGCGATGCGGGCCGCTGTCTTTGTTGAGTTTGAATACCATTGAATGTTTCGGGTCACTGGTTTGAATAAGAAAGTAATGATCGTTTTCAACGATGGCACGATGCTGCATGGAGGTCAGAAAGATGCTGCGCGAGGCCGGCACCGGTTCAAGAAGATTGTAACCCTGAGAGAAGTCGGGCTGGCTGTTGTCGACTCCGGCCAGGGCAAGAATTGTCGGTCTTATATCTATCTGCGCGGCGCTGGTCTGGTTGACCCTGAAACCGGTATTCTCCGGGTGAACGATAACCAGAGGAACATTGGTGCTCTCTGGCGCCAGATGCCATCCGTGTCCGAAAAGACCGGCTTCGCCCAGCGAGGTGCCGTGGTCGCCGACAATTACAATGGCGGTGTTGTCTCTCAGCCCGCTTTTATCGACCTGCTCGATGATTCTTGCAATCTGGGCGTCCTGGTAGAGCAGGCAGTTCTTGAAGCGGCCAACCCAGCTGCCCTTGAGATAGTCTTCTTCGGAGAATTTTTTAGGGGCTTCGTTTGACATGGCATCGAAGGGAAGGTGCGGGAAAACCATGCGGTAATAGATGAAAAATGGCCTGTCTGGAGTTTTTGCCTGTTCTTCGATCTGCCTGGTGACGCGTTCTGCCATCACATGTTCTTTGACTCCCCATACCCATCCGTCTTCTCTTGAGATGTCAGGCAGAGAATTTGCATCATAAAGGCGGTTGAAGCCACGCGGCATGTAATATGATGCCAGGTTGGTGTCACCGATAAAACCGGCAAAATACATCGAGCAGTCGTAACCCGCTGCCTTGAGACGATCGATAAGAATTGTCGAATTGAATTCTGGCATCTGGCGCAAAAGAATTGTGTCAGGCGGGTAAAGCCCGCTGGTTGTCGCAAAATCCGCGTTCGAAGACTCCGGAAAGCATGAGAAGAAATACGGAAAAATTTCGAGTCGTTCTTTGTAGCTTTCAAGTTTCGGCCAGGTTAATTCGTTATGACCGAAAAGCGAAAGATACCGGTTGCTTGTAGATTCAAGCATTATCAGAATGATGTTTTTTTTCTGCCGGTCATCGTTTATCGATATCGGCTTTTGCAGCTGGTTAAAAGTTATGCTCGCTTCGGAGAACTGCTTGAGCAGGTTTTGTAGCGGCATTGGTGGCCCCGAAAAGGAAGCGGCCGGAATCGATGCCATAAGTATTTTTACCGGATCTCTCATTGCCGAGGGGTAGACGGTCATTGTCTGAAACCCGGTTGAGGCGGTCTGAGCCAGCACTATAAGATAAACGAAAGTACTGCCAAACCTGTAGTTTGTCGTGTTTTTCTGTGCGCCTCCGGCTTTAATAAAAAGAACTGCAGCAACCGCAGGAATAAAGACAAACAGCGCGGCAAGCTGCCATTCGACAAGCTCAAAAGCCGTGTGTACTATACTGAGGGGGTTGTTAAGGCCCCAGACCCAGTCGAGAGTATAATAAGTCAGGCGCAGGCCGTTTTTGTACATCAGAATTCCGTCGGCAAGATAAAAAATGGCCATTGCCAGTATTCCGATTACAAAAACCAGTTTGGCGGGCAGCGGTCGAATCAGACTGATAAGGCCTGCTGTAATCAGCAGAAAAACAATTGCCGGCAAAATCCCGGCCACGTAATTCAAAGAGGCAATCATGAACCAGAAATTGAAGAAACTGTTGCCAAGCGAGGCGGTGAAGAGTGTCTGGTTGAGAACCGTGCCGGCAACAAGTGGAATCAGCCAGGTGGTGGCGATGGCATCTGAGGTGTCTTCCTGTTCGCATTGCCTGATGAACCAGAAAGACAGAATCCAGACAAGCGGCATCTGAATAAGCGCTACCAGCCAGGTGGCGCGATAGACGATCGGATTGTTGTTGAGCAGATAAAGAAGAGCGCAGAATACAACCCCGGAAAAAACATGTAATCTGGCTGATGATACTGACCTGAAAAGATACCGCCCGGTTAAGCCGGCGATAAGGCTTGATATGAAAAATACGAATGTAACGTTGTTGATGCTGTATTTAAACCACAGAAAAGGTACTGCCCAGAAATACACTATTCGTTCAATGCAATTGTGTTTGTGACAGTAGTAGCCGCTCAGCCCCATCCAGCACAAATTCCAGAAAATCCATGGTGGCTGAAAAAAAAGATCCATGGTCAGAAGGCTCTGAAGACCATCCAGTTCGAGTCGGCCGCTCATGAGATGATAGAGATAGCCGAAACGGTCGACATGGTTGTTGAACAGCGCCATGATCAGATACAGTCCGCCATAGAAAACCATAAAACGGGTTTTCAAACGGCCGGAAGCTTTTTTGAGATCACCGGCGATGCAGAATGCTGTAATCGCTATTGTCAGGCTTGCAGCCCAGCCTGCCCACGCCGGCTGTTCAAGCAGCGGGCGCCAGAGCTCGCCAATACTGGCCGGCAGATTAAGGCAGAGAGTAATGGTTCTGACCAGTGCCAGAACGACAATTCCAGCAAAAATGAATGGTCTAAAGTCGCTCCAGAAATGGTTAAGACTGACGGCAGGCTTTTTCATAGCTTGAAACATACCATGAAACCATCGTCAGAGCAAACGCATCGAGGCCAGTGCCGGGCAATCGCATAAAACTTCCGGATTCCGTGTCTACGCCCGGAATGACAAATTTTATATCCGTCATTTCCGTGCAGGTGTTAGTCTGCTCTGCGCTTTTTTCAATTCCTGCTGGTAGTAACCAGCATGCTTGAGAAAGGTTGTCTGCAGAGTAACAAAGCTTTTTGCCGCCTGGCTTTTTGCCAGGCTGTCAGATGCCTCGACGCGAGCAGGATTGAATTCTATTTTTGCGCTATCTCTGAGGATTTTGAAGGTTTCAACCGGCCCGGCGTCTTTGTCTCTGATAAGGTGGTAAAAGTTGTTTTCAACTATTGCCAGCTGACTCATCGACGAAAGATAAATGCGTGAACTCTCGTCTCCTTCAGTATTTTTAACGGCAAAGAGATTTTTTCCCTGACAGAAAAAAGATTCTTCCGGGGTGTTGCCGGTAATGGCAAGGGCTGTCGGTAGAACATCAACCTGCGAGCAGAGCGATGGGTTTTCTTTGAAGCCACCTGCTTTTGGCCAGATAATGACCATCGGTACATTGGTCAGCAGGGGGGCAAGGTTCCAGCCGTGACCGAGACGGCCGGCTTCTCCGAGCATGGTGCCATGGTCGGCAACCAGCATGACAACAGTTGAGCTGGCAATGCCGGACTTATCGAGGTGTTCGAGCAGAGTGGTGATCTGAGCATCCTGGTAAAGCAGGCAGTTTTTGAATCTGCCAACGAGGTTGCCATGCTGGTGTCCTTCTTCGCTGAAGGTTGGAGGGGTCTCGGATATACTTTGAAAAGGGGCGTGCGGAAAAAGCATCCGGTAATAGATGAAGAAGGGCTGATCCGGTTTTTGGGTAAGCTTTTCGAGCAGTTTTTTGATCTGAGTGACAACGTGTTCTTCCTTGACGCCCCAGAGCCAGCTTTCGTTCCTTCCGGCTTCGGGCATGTTGCCTGCGTCGTATATGCGGTCGAAGCCGCGTGCCCGGTAGAAGGCAGAAAGACCGGTGTCGCCAAGAAACCCTGAAAAGAAAAGGCTGCAGTCATAGCCTGCTGCTTTAAGGTAATCGGGGAGAAGTCTGACAGGGATTGCCGGGTTCTGGCGCAAAAGCAGAAAATCCGGCGGGTATAACCCTGACATGACGCAAAAATCAGCATTTGAAGACTCTGGAAAACATGAGAAGAAAAAGGGAAAAATTTCCATGCGGTCGCGGTATTTTTCGAGTCGCGGCCAGGTTGTTTCCGGGTGCCCAAACAGCGATACATATTGGCTGGTTGTCGACTCGAGCATGACCAGAATCAGATTGTGCTTTGTTTTGTTGACTTCAGAAGGTGTCTGTGAGCAGGTGAGCTTAACGTCAAGTGCCGCAAATCGGGCCGAAATTTCTTCCAGGCTGCTGGCTTCATCATGTAAAAGTACCCTGGTCTGTACTGACGCAAGCAGGTTGAGTAATGGGTCTCTGAACAAACCGGTTGGCATACCGGTAAACAACTGATAAAAAATGGCGGCTGAAAGTGCAACGGTAAGCATTGCTCTATAAGAGTCCGAATGCGGTTGCAGGCAGGGCATGCGTCTGGCGGCCAGAAAAATGCCGAGACACAGTACAAGGGGTGGCAATATTGTCTTTATCGGGTTAAGTGATGCGATGGTGCTGGCAAGACTGGTTATGCTGTTGAGGCCGGTAACCCACGAAATTGTATCTAAATCAAGGCGCAGCCCGGTTTTAAAGGTAGCCAGACAGTCGAGAATGTAGTAGAACGACAGTATGGTTGCCAGTGCTGTAAAAGTCAGTCGGGCAGCTGTTTTTTTTATACGGTTGACGAAAAAAACAGCCGCTGCGGTTATTGCGACGGCAACCGTCGACCAGGCGGCAAACTGCAGAGAAAAGACGCTGAACCAGAGGTTGAAAAGGTTGCGACCAAGAGGTACATGTGTCAGGGTAACCAGCCAGGTAATGCTGCTGATAGCCGGAATCAGCCAGCTTGAGGCTGCAGCTTCACTGTTTTTACGCTTCAGAATTTCTGCCGCGGCGATGCCCGGTACCCAGACAATTGCAGAAAGAATCAGTGCCGAGAGCCATGAGTTGCGATAAATGGCTGCATTGCCGTTCATCCAGGCAAAAATCAGCAGCAGCCCGCCATACCAGAAATAAAGAATTCCGGTGGCAGATTGTCTTTTGTGGAAGAAAACACCTGTTAAAGTGGCAGTCGCGATCGCCAGGCCGGCAATGGCCGGAAAAACATCATCACTCAGTCTGATAGGCAAAAACACCGGAATAATACAGAGAGGCAGAAGATGCAGGCGGTTTTTACGGTTGAGAAGATACGCACTGACTGCTGTCCAGAGCATGCCCCAGAAATAATATGGCTCCTGAAAAAAGAAGTCCATGGCATACAGCCCTGAAAGTTCGTCGAATTGCAGGTTACTATCGATGATTTCGCAGATGAAACTGCGCTGGCCTACTTTGTTGTGAAAAAGGGCAATGAGAAAATAATTGAATGCCAGAAAGCCGGCAAGGCCCTTTTGCATCGGCCGATCGGCCCTTTGCATTACTGCAGCGGTGCTGACCATTATTAATACTGCTGAAAGCAGTATTAATGGCTGCGCGAAGGCTGATGAAAATGGTTCAGGTCTGAACAGCCCGCCGAATTCAACCGGAAAATTGAGAATGACCTGCAAAAACCTGATCAGAAAGAGGGTCGGCAGAAGCCTGAATATGAGGCTCACGAACTGCTCTCGACTTTTTCGGTTTCAAGAGGGCCGATATTGGTTTCCCACAGGCGAAGCAACCCGGGGGTGCAGGCAAAAACCACCAGGGCGAGAGCGATTCCTGCAACAGCGTCCACCACGTAATGGTAACGCAGGTAAAAGGTTGAAAAGATCAGGCAGAGGGTTGCCGGCAGCAGCAGCCATACAAGGGCTCTGGCCCATCGCCATGCGTAGAACAGGCAGATGCAGGCCAGGCAGACGTGCATCGACGGAAAACAGTCGCGTTTGATGCGGTTGAGATTGATCAGCAGTTCGAGAGCGTCCTGAGCCATGACTCTTGTTTCGCGCTGCCAGAGATCGACGGTGAACAGATGGGCCTGGGTATGCTGCGGGCCGATGGCAGGAACGGCAAGGTAGCCAAGATAACCAAAGAACGAAGCGAGAATGAGGCCCAGCATAAAATCACGCAGGCCGCGCCGGCAGTTTTTCCAGGTAAGAGCGAAAAAGACCCCGGGAATATAGGCAAAAAGCATGACGTAATTGAAGACCATAAAATCTGTAAGCCATGGTCTGATGAATTTTTCGAGCGCAACCACCGGGTCGAAACCAAAAATCAGACGATCGGCCTTTATCAGCCAGTCATCGAGCAATGCCGACTCCGGCATGATCGACTTGATGCTGGCATACATTGCCCAGCACATCAGAACGCTGAAAATGTCGCGGATAAGCTGAAAACTCTGCCATGCCTCCAGACGCAGTTCAGGCCAGGGTATTCCCTGGCTGCGATAAAGAAGGCGGTTGAGTCTGAAAGTTATGATTGCTGTGCCAATCGCGAGGAATGTATAACCCAGACGATCCTGAGCGAGATGGATGTGTGATTCGCCTTCAATAAGCGAGATAACCGCAAGAATGGCGAAAAATGACAGATAGACGATTTCTTCAGGGCGAAACAGGCGAAGCAGTCTTATGGCGGGTTTTGCAGATGACTGTATCATTGGTTCTCCAGCCAGTTTTTGCCCTGGCGAATATCTCCGGCTTTTTTCTGCAGCATCTGCCGGGTAGACTCGTCTCTGACGGTGTCGAGGCAGCTTTCAAGAAACTGTGCTGCCTGCTCGTGCCGGTTGTCGGCAATATAAGCTTCGGCGGCGGTGCGTATGGCCCAGAATCTTTCAAATTCATCGCTGAGCTGCAGCGCCCTGCGGGCAGTTTCGATCGCGGCATCGTTGCGGCCATCTGCCAGAAAGGCCCTGGCGGTTGGTACAAGAAGCCCGGGGTGCTCTTTTTCTGACCATGGCCCTGATTTGAGGATTGAAACAGCGTAGGCGCCGCGACCACTTCTGACAAGGCAGCTGGCATAGTTGCGCAGCAGGCTGATACTCCACCAGCCGGTTTTAAGAGATCTGTGATAATATTCGGCTGCCTGCTGCAGCTGAGCCTCTGAGGCAAATGGCCTTTCAGAAAGCTTTTCGGCAAGTGTCTGCCAGACGCGGCTCTTGTAAAATGGCCAGAAAGAGAAGGCTGACGTCAGAAACACCGCAACAACCGCAAGGCGAAAAAGCGGCTGCAGAGATTTATTCTGCAGCCGGTGTCTGAAGGCGAGGTGTGTGAGAGTAAACAGCAGGCAGAAAACGGCAAATCCGAAGGTCAGTGTGCCGTTATCAAGCAGAGCGTAGAGCAGTTCAAAGTCTGACAAAGCACTCAGGCGCTCTTGAGCATTCTTTCGAGTTCCTTCGGGTGCATGGTATGTACCATGGCTTCTTCGAGGGTGATGTCACCGCGCAGATACAGGTCGCGCAACGACATTTCGAAAGTCAGCATGCCTTCTTCGTGGCTGGTCTGCATTACTGTATAGAGACCGGAGATTTTCTGTTCGCGGATACAGTTGGCGACTGCGGGGTTGCCAACGAGAATTTCGTTGCAGACAACGCGGCCTTTGCCACTGGCGACCGGTAGCAGCTGCTGGGCGACGACGGCACGCAGAACGAAGGAGAGCTGCGAACGGATCTGGCCCTGCTGGTGCGGTGGAAACATGTCGATAATGCGGTTTATCGTCTGGGCGGCGTCGGTGGTGTGCAGGGTGCCGAAAACCAGATGGCCGGTTTCAGCCATGGTGCAGGCAGCCGAGACCGTTTCAAGGTCGCGCATTTCGCCGACGAGAATGACGTCGGGGTCTTCGCGGAGAACACGTCTGAGGGCTTCATCGAACGATTTGGTGTCGATGTGCAGTTCACGCTGGTTGACGACCGAGCGCTTGTGATAATGCAGATATTCGATCGGGTCTTCGATAGTCATGATGTGGCAGCGTCTGGTTTCGTTGATAATGTTGATCAGACATGCCAGCGAGGTCGATTTCCCTGAACCGGTGGGGCCGGTGAACAGAACCAGGCCCTTGCGCATGCGGGTAAAGTCGCGGAGTTTCTCGGGCAGGCGAAGTTCTTCGAGCGTCGGAATCTTGGTCGGAATAATTCGGAAGGCTGCGCCGATGCAGCCCCTCTGTTTGTAAACGTTAACGCGGAAGCGGCCAAAGCCATGAACGGAGTAAGAAAGGTCGAGCTCGAAGTTTTCCTCGAATTCTTTCTGCTGTTCGGCAGTGAGCATGTTATAGATCAGCGATCTTGTGTCCATGGGGGTGAGAACATCAAGGTCGGTCTGTATCAGTTCGCCGTCAACACGGATTACCGGCGGGGTGCCTACCGTAATATGAAGGTCGGATGCGCCATTTTCAATGACCAGATTCAGCAGATCGTTCAGGACAAACATCGCCGCACTCCTTAGTTAATTGTCTGTTGTTTATTTATCAGTGCTCACCCATGGTGACGCGAACTACTTCTTCAAGTGAAGTCATGCCGGTGAGAGCTTTGCGCAGAGCCGATTCTCGCAGTGACAACATGCCTTCTTCAATGGCCTGGCGTCTGATGTCATCGGTCGAGCCGCCGTTGAGAATGATGTCTCTGAGGCGTTCAGACATCATCATTACTTCGTATACGCCGATACGGCCGCGGCTGCCCGAGTTGTTGCACGATTCGCAGCCTTTACCTTTGTAGAACATCATGTTCTTTTCGTTGATGTGTGGCAGGTCAAGGCGGCGCAACAGTTCGGGGGTAATACCGAACTGGCTGATCTGTTCAGCTCTCGGCTTGATTTCAAATTTACAGTCCTTGCAGATTTTACGCACAAGACGCTGGGCCTGAACCAGAATTACCGAGGTGGTAACCATGAAGGGTTCGATACCCATGTTGACGATACGGCCAATGGTGCCGGGGGCGTCGTTGGTGTGCAGGGTTGAGAGAACCAGGTGGCCGGTCATCGACGCCTTGATGGCGATTTCTGCCGTTTCAAAGTCGCGGATTTCGCCGACCATGATTACATCCGGATCCTGGCGCAGGAAAGAGCGCAGGGCGGCGGCGAATGTCAGTCCGATTTCGGGTTTGCACTGTACCTGGTTGACACCGTGCAGCATGTATTCAACAGGGTCTTCGGCAGTCATGACGTTGGTGTCGATCGAGTTGACCGAGGTCAGGGCCGAATAAAGGGTTGTGGTTTTGCCCGAGCCTGTGGGGCCGGTAACCAGAATGATCCCGTATGGCGAGGCGATACCTCCCTTGAAGCGTTCGAGGGTCTTGGGCTCAAAACCGAGGTCTTCAAGGTTGACCTTCAGCGATGTCTGGTCAAGAATACGCATAACGATCTTTTCGCCCCAGATAACCGGCAGAACCGAAACGCGCAGGTCGATCATGCGGTTGGCGACTTTGATCTTGATACGGCCGTCCTGTGGCAGACGCTTTTCTGCGATGTTCAATGACGACATGATCTTGATACGCGAAGTGATGGCTGCGGTAGCCTTTTTCGGTGGGTTCATGGCAGTGAACATCATACCGTCCTGGCGGTATCTGATGCGCAGTTCCTTTTCGAACGGTTCGATGTGAATATCTGAAACCCCGTTCTGAACCGCCTGTGAAATGACCAGGTTGCACAGACGGATAATCGGCGCGTCGTTTTCACCGAGTTCGCCGAGGCCGTCTAGGTCTTCATCGTCGGTGTGCCCGATGTCTTCAAGGTCATCCATCAGTTTGTCCTGCTGGGCGACGGCACCGTAGGCATCCTGGAGGGCTTTGTTGATGTCGGTATGGGTCGCGACGACCGGTTTTACCATCAGGCCGGTCATCAGCTGAATATCGTCGATTGCGATAATGTTGAGCGGATCGACCATGGCAACGGTAAGCTTATTGCCGACCTTGTTGATCGGAATCAGCATGTGACGTTTGGCAATATGCTCAGGCACCAGTTTTGCGATAACCGGGTCGATCAGGTAGTTAGAAAGATCAATAAATGGGATGCGCAGCTGTTTCGACAGGATCTGAACGATATCCTGTTCGGTGACCAGGTGCATTTCAACAAGAACCGCACCAAGACGCTTGC
>JAKQKW010000021.1 GCA_029560455.1 Candidatus Rifleibacteriota bacterium | reverse complement strand
CTTTTCGAGGGTAAACATCTTGTGCTTGTCCTGAAAAACCTTGAAGTCGTTTTCGACAGCCGCAAGCTCTTTACTGACGATTTCAAGCTGCCGCTCGATGAACAGGCGCTTTTCTTTCTGCGGGCCACGGGCAAAGCCGCTCAGATATTCGATATAAGCACTGGCAATCTCGGCAGAAACTTCTGGTGACATAGTCTCAGCCGCGATTGTGATCAGTCCATCCTTGTCTTTATCGACCGAAACGATTTTCCCGACGGTCTTTACAACTTCATCGTATTTGATCTTTTCGGGCGGCGGCGGGTCATCGCCAACGATCGCCGGGTTAGTTGCAATACCAAACCTGGCAATAATGCGATCACTCATGGTGCGGCTTTTCAGATAGACCATCAGATATTCTGCCCCGCCACCACCTGTGCTCAAACCCGGAATCATGCCGGCAAACGGCAGGCTGCCAAGAGCCCCGAGTTTGCTGCTCGAATGAACGAAAATCGTCGCACTGGCCTTGAAATGATTCGGCAGTGTCAGGCTGTAAGCAGCCGTCAGAACCGCCACAACCAATGGCATCAGCACAACCAGCTTCCAGTGTTTGACCAGAACCCTGAACAGTTCGAAAAGATCGATTTCATCTTCTTCGAGACCCATAAGAATCTCGCGTTTGAGAAGCTCTTCTTTGACCTCTTTCTTCAGCTGTTCAGGATTGATGTCGTTGAATTTTTCTGTCATGGTTTATTCTTCGATGATTTCAACGTTGGCGCGCGGCAGAACGAACTTTTCGCCAGAAGCGGTCTGAATTTCGACGACGCGAACTTTTGCTTCAGACGGAATAATAACCGGCTTTTCGGGCAGCGAAACGACTTTGGCAACTTCGCCGAAGTGCGGTTGTCTGATGATGCGCACGTTGCTGCCGATAGTCATACCGGTGTTCGGAGCATGCTTCTGTTCGTTGATATCAGCAACTTCGATCGGAATAACGACTTCGGGTCTGATAACGCCGGCGCGAATCTGCGTGGCACCGTTAATCGAGGCTTTGCGGCCTTCGGCGTTTTTCAGCAGATCGAAGGTTTTCTTAGCCATGTTGATCTGGCCGAAACCTTCGGTGACTACGAGGGTAATGCCCTTGTCTTCGGTGCCGGTGATGGCAACGCCGAGATCGTAGCCAAGAAATTCCTTGAGATCGTGCGCGTCATAACCGCCAACGATGACACCCTTGACGCCAACTTCGACGGCCCGGGCCAGCGCGGCAGCAGTTACCAGCGAACCACCGACGACGATTTTCCCTTTGTGCTCGATCTTGATATTGTCTTTATCGAGAACGTCAGATGGCGACTTTGCGGCCATTACCAGATTGCCGATCACTTCGCCGCCGATGCCGAAAATGCCCTGAATGAAAGAGGCGACGGTATTGACCTTCACGCCTTCTTCGGCATAGACGTCGTCGACGATGCCGTCAACGTAGGCATGCACTTCTACCGGAATCGGCGGTTCGCGCAGAATCGCCTGACCGGTTACGGTCGACAGGCTTTCGATGGTGCCTTTGATCGGTGAACGCACGTAGGTTTTGAAAAAGCCGAAGAAACCCTGGGTTTCGGCGAGAACATCGTCTTTTTCAATTACATCGCCTTCTTTTTTCACGAGAAAGTCGGTGATTTCGCGGGCTTCACAGCCCAGCAGGTTGGCGACATTCAGCGGGTAAACGTTGCCGGGCAGATCGGTTGATGCAACAACCGTTTCAGCTTTGACCTTGTCACCTTTTTTTACAAGAACCTGGCCTTTGAGAGGCAGTTTGCGTTCTTTTTCGACCAGAGTTTTAGCTACAATCTTGAGACCTGGGGTATATGCACTAGCCATTGTTCAGTGTCCTTTCGCTCAGAGACCGGGATAAAGATCCATGGCTTTATACCAGGACTTCACCAGCTTAACGCGTTCAGCA
>JAKQKW010000006.1 GCA_029560455.1 Candidatus Rifleibacteriota bacterium | reverse complement strand
CTGGGCGAGAGGGTCGACGTCATCACCGTCGAGCTCTCTGGCAACAATGTCAACACCATTGGCGGCGAGGGCAATGTCAATAGAGTCGGCCGCCGAGCACATTGCAAAAAGAAAACCGCCATCGAGCACGAATTTTTTGATGCCACGCGCTACTGCCAGCTTCATTTCGCTGACCTTTTTGAACCCATGCTTCTGGGCTTCGAGCTGTGCGCGGGTCACCTGCTTGCGGTACCAGTCGACGAACCTGAACGAGCCATAAAACTTGCCGAACTGACCGGTAAAATCTTCGTGATGCAGGTGCACCCAGTCATATTTGCTTATCTCGCCGTTGAGAACCTTTTCGTCGTAGAAACTCTCGAACGGTATCTGGGCATAATTGAGCACGAGCGTAACCGCGTCATCCCAGGGTTCGGCGTAGTCGGGCGAGTAAACCGCCACTTTCGGGGCCTTTTCGAGAAGCACCTTTTCCATGTTCTCTTCTTCGATCTGCGCGTAAATCTGGCCAAGCTGAGCATCTGAAACCGGCTCGATCGTCACCCCGGCTGTTCTCGCCCGTTCACGAATCTCAGGCATATCTTCAGTCAGAAACGAGCCGCTACGATAGTTCAGCAACCACTCAACGTCGGTGCCGGTCTTGTCGAGCACCCAGTAAGTCACGCCGTAGCCGCGCAGATGATCAGATTGTGAATCATCCATCGGAATCAGCAGCTTCTGCGCCTGAGCCGGCAATGCGCCCATCAAAGCGCAACATAGCAGACAAACCATCAGAAACAGCTGATTTCGGGCTCTGTAACTGCCAGAGTCGGTCATTTCTTTTCCTCCTTGCTGTTTTTGCCGTGCATGGCCGCGAGAATCTTTTTGTATCGGCCACTGCGAAGATCTGAGGGAAAAGTCTCAACGAAAGTCTGCAAACTCTCCCTGACTTCAGCCTCCGGCGCCTGGCTTTTCTTCTGCAGGCGCAGCTTCAGTTCAAGCAGATCGGCAGTTTTGAAGCCGGCCGGGTTATTTTTGGCATACTTTTCGATTTCCTGCAGCAGTTCAGCGGTGTCAGAAGCGTTCTGCCGCAGCAGAATTAGATCAGCCTGCATCTCACTGACAAGAGCAGTTGCCGAGGCATTTTTGCCGATCGCTTCGGTGATTTCACTCGCCGCTTCGGTAAATTTGCCGGCGTGAATGAGTCGCTCGGCCTTGAGGGCGCGTTTCAGCAGATCAAAATCACCAATTGAGCGCCTTGTGATAAACAGCGCCATTTCGAGCGCATCATTGACGTAGTCACCTTCTGAAGTATCTTCGACAATCTTTTTCAGCTCGCCTAAAGCCTTCTGGTAATCACCCTGATGCATGGCAAGACGGGCCGATTCGATCTGATGCAGACTGATGTGGTCCTGGCGGTCGGCAGCGCCCATTTCCATGGCTTCAAAATCAGGGTTTTCAAGTTTCTTTCCCAGTTCGTTCAGCAGCGATTCAGCCGCCGCAAATTTTTCTTCATAAACCAGCACGCGTGCCTTCAGCAGAGCCGCAAAAACTGCCTTTGACGGCACAGCCTGCAGAAGGTCAGTCTGCAGAATGCGATCGATGAAATCATGGGCGGCAACCAGATCATTGCGTTGTTCAATGGCGAACTTCGCCAGGTCAAGAAGCAATGTCGCCTTGAGGTCGGCATCGGCAACACCACGTTCTTTGACGATGCGGCCGGCATTGTCGTAAGCCCTGGCTTCCCAGGCGTCTTCGTGTGGTGCCATGCGCAGCAGCAGGTCAGCGAGCATCAGTTCTACCGTCGATTCGGGGCGGGAATTCATGACCTTTTCGGCCAGATCGAAATGAAAAGCTGTCGGAATCAGAAGGGCTTCCTGCTTGAGACGTTCGTAAAAAGCATAATCGAAGCCGCCGGCAGAAGCGCTGACGATTGCCTCGATCTTGTCGATATCACGCGCATCGGCCCGTCTGAAATAGAATTCGAGCAGAGCCTGCATAATCGCCGGATTATGCGTCTGTTCGCGCAGTTTAAGCAGCCGTTCTTCGAGTGAAAAGCCCGGTGCCGCGCTTTCATAGAGTTTGTCAAAAACTTCGGGCTTGTAGATACCGGCAGTCAGAACATGCAGATATTCTTCGAGCGCTTCGGCAGACCGGTTCATCGCATCTAGAACCGTTGCCTTCTCTTCTGAGAACAGAGTTGGATCCTGCAGCATCCTGCGCGCTTCTTCAAAGGCCTGCAGTGCCTCTTCGTAGAGTTGATGTTCGATCAGCACGGTAGTATATTCGGTGAAGAACTCGCGGGCCGGCATACTGCCGCCGCCCAGCGGCCGGCGCCAGGTTTCAATCGCTTCTTTCTTCTGCCCGAGAGCGAACCGGCAATGGCCGAGCTTGCGCAGCGTCACCCAGTCGTCGGGCAGAATTTTCAAAGCCCGCTCATGGGTGGTGATCGCGTTTTCCATCGCATTCGTGTCGGTATAGAGGTCGGCCAGCTTGCGCAGCAACATCAGACTGAAATCGAGCTGTTCGCCGGCTTCAAGAATCGCCGTGATTGCCTTGTCCTTGCGCCCTAGCGCGATGTAGCATTCAGAAGCGTATTCGGCAAAAACCTCGCTGCGGTAGCGGGTTCGTCTGGTTTCGAGCGTGTTGAGCAGTTTTTCGACTTCGCCGGTACGCACAGCCAGATCGAGAAGTTCTCTGAAAGCGTCAGGAGCATTGCCGGTTTCAACGAAGGTTTCAAGCAGCAGCCAGGCCTCATCCTTGCGGCCAGCCTGCAGATAGAATCTTGCCAGCTGCCGGCCGAGCAGCACATCCTGCTCCCTGCCTTTGCGCCAGCCCTCGATCAGTTCGATACCCTGCTTGAAGCGCTGCAGCTCGAAAAGAATATCGAGCAGTTCTTCGCGGGCCATGCGCACAGTATCTTCAGATGGATCTTTAGCGATAATATCGTTGAGCAGCTCGATCGACGCTTCGAATTCTTTCTGATCGCGCATGATCGCGGCTATCTGCCGGCGCGCCAGCGAGGCATGCACATCGCCGGGGTATTTTTCCATAACTTCTTTCAACTGCTGGCGTGCCAGGTTCAGGCGGCGCATGCGCAGCGCCCCCATCGCATTCTGATACAGATCGGCCGCTTCGGGTGAGTAGGTCAGATTCTGCGCTTCAACCGCCAGAGCCAGGCTGAAAACCATGAACAGCAGCAGCACAGCAATTTTCATGGTTATGCCTGCGGAGGCAGGCATCTTATCAAAAGCATCATTAGATTCCCGCTTTCGCGGGAATGACAGAAATGTGCGCGGGAATGACGGTGAGAAGCGCGGGAATGACAGAAATGTGCGCGGGAATGACGGGGCCCTATGCGTCATGCCTGCGGAGGCAGGCATCTGGTTAAAGATATTGCTAGATTCACGCCTGCGCGGCCATTCTACAAGCTCAGGGACCGAAATCTTTTTCATTTGTCACCCCCGTAGATGTTCAGGGATTTGTAATAATCGTTCAGCAGTGGCTTATACGCCGGCGGAAATTCTTCTTTCAGATCACCGGTGAAGTCTTTGCTCAGGTCTCTTGTGTCTGAACCGATTTCGCCGATCGGTTTATCAGGCTGCTGCTGGGTGATTTCGCTGGCCTTGCGGGCTTTGCGTTCTTCGCTCTCTTCGTCACGGTCTTTAACCGCTTTCTGGGCACGCAGCATGCGGTCATAGATGGACTTCTGCTTTTCGGCGACTTTCTGGCGCATTTCGGGATTGAGAATCTGGGTTTCGACGTCCTGCATGTCTTTCATGACATCTTCGAGCCGGCCCATCGAGTTCATCTGCTGACGGCTTTCGCGCATCAGTTTTTCGAGGGCTTCGCGGATCTGGCGCTGTTCCATGGCCAGGCGCTTCATTTCTTCGGGCGACTGACCACCCGGCGACATCTGGCGCTTCATCATCTGCTGATACAGACTCAGCTGGCGTCGGGTAAGATTTTTGAACTGCTGCAGAGCATCCATCGGATTCGACGAAGAGCCGCTATTGCCAGATTTATCCTGGGCGCGCATCAGTTCAGCCGCCAGACGGTTGAAGCTGCGAATTATTTCCTGCTGGTCCTGCCAGGCCTGGTCGAGTGCCCGATCTTCAAGATTCTTGATGATATTCGAGAACAGCCGCTGTGAGCCCTTTATAGCCTCAACTGCGGTCGGATCGACGGCAAAGCTGCTTTTTATCAGCTGGTCGAGATCGACTTCGAGCTCGGCACCCTGCTGTTTTACCAGCACCTGCAGCAGCGAAACCTGATCGATGACACCCTCGATCTGCGGCTGCTGGCCGCGCATAAACTGGTTCGGCATTTCATTGATTTCGTGATAAAGGGCTTCCTGGTCGTGCGAAACACGCAATGCCCGGCTGATATAGGCAGAAAGATCGAGCTGCGACCCTGAACCACCCTGACACTGCTGGCAGATCTGTTCAGCGTTTTTCTTAAGTGCATCGAGAAACTTGAGCATACTCTGCTGCTTCTCAGCGGCTGAATCAAGACTTTTCTGCGCCATATCCTGCTTGATATCTTCGCCGCGCTTCTGATAGTCGTCGTTTTTCATCTGATCGCGAATATTCTTCACGTCTTCAAGCATCGGGTTCTGCTTGTAATCTTCATTCTTGCGGTTCGCCGTCATTTCTTCGGCCTGCTTCTGCAGCTGCTCAAGTTCTTTGTTGATCTTTTCCTGCTGGTCTTTGAGGTCTTTCAGCTGTGCCTCTTCTTCGGCGCTGAGTTCGCCGTTCTTCATTTTCTCATTAAGAGCTGCGGTTTCAGAAGCAATCTGCTGCTGACGCTTGTGCAGATCTTCAATGGCGTTGGCGAGCGAATTGAACTTCTGCTGTTCGCGCACCTGTTCGAGCAGGTCGATGGTGCGGTCAAGGCCTTTGAGGTATTCTTCCATCTTGAAGGCCTCTTCGTATTTCTGAATGTCTTTCGGGTCGATTTTCATGTCCTGCAGCGAATCGCGCAGCTGCTGCATCATCTTTTTCGTTTCATCATCGAGCACTTCGTTCATCAGCTCACTGACTTTCTGCATACGCTCGAGGGCTTCGGGCGAGCTGAACGGGTTGTTTTCCATGTTCTGCTGCAGTTTCTTGAAGTTTTCGAGAATGTCTTCGGCTTCTTTGGCCGACTTTTCGCCCTGTTCGAGAGCCTTTTCGATCGCCTGCTGCGCCTCGAAATCGAGCTTCTCTTCGTGTTTGATCTCTTCGTAAGCCTTCATCAGTGCTTCTTTGCGCAGCTTCTGGTTTTCGAGATACTTTTCGAGCTGCTCGCTCACCTCGCCCTGAGAGGCCTCTTCGCCGCGATACATGTCATACATCGACGGCATGTTGATAAAATAGGTCGTCGTCGAAGCCAGGTTTGGCTGTGGCTGCTGCGCATCTTCAACCTGCACGAAGTAGCTGACCCGGGTGCCGGGCTGCAGTGCCAGCGTATCGAGCATCCAGGGAAATTCGACTTCGTATTCGGGCATCGGCCTGAAATCAGACTTCATATTCTGCGGAATCAGCGAACTGCGCTCACCGACACTGTAATAAAGCACCATGGCTTTGACGCCGTAATCATCACGGCCAACGGCCTTGATATCAAGCCTTTTCGACGTCGGGAAAGGGATATCGGCAGCCGGTTTGAGCAGTTCGACAGTCGGCGACGCATCATGCCTGGCCTTCAGACTGTAAATAACCGGCTTTTCGTTGATCAGGCCGATTTCGTTCTGCAGGTAGATTGAATAGCTGGTATCAGTAGCCAGGGCAAATTCATAGCTGAATTCGCTGTTATTGCGAATGTCACAGGTCTGGGTCGCACCCGCCTGCAGCACGATACCGCCAGCTGCCAGTTTCTGATCGGCAAAAATATCGAGGCGCACCCGGCTGCCGGTCAGTGCCTCACCGTCGCCGGCATTTTCCGGAAGTTTGACCGGGCCGGTAGCAACGTAAGCCGGCTGAAAAAGCGTCACCTGCAGGCGTTTGACCTGCGGGCGCGGCATGACTTTGATCGAAAACCTCTGTGAAACGAATTTTTCGCAGCGCACCTGATAGTCCAGCGATGACTGCAGCGAGTTGAGAGTGTAGACAAAACGGCTCTGCGAGGCTGCGGTGTCGGGGTACATTTCGACGCGGTTGCTCTCGGTTTTGTCGGGCTCGAAAAGTTCGAGAACGATCGGTTCGGTCACCGGCCGGGTCGGAACCGCCGAAATTTCGATGCTTTCACCCATTGCCGCCAGGCCATGCCCGGGTTCGACCTCGATCGAAAGAGTCGACCAGGGCGCAATCGCTGTGAATGGGAACAGAAGGCGGCGCGTGCCGATG
>JAKQKW010000005.1 GCA_029560455.1 Candidatus Rifleibacteriota bacterium | reverse complement strand
CGGCAATAAAAAACCGCCCGTGAAGGGCGGTTTTTGAACCCCGCAATTGCCGTGTAAAGGAGAAATTGAACCCACTGAAACAGCACGGTTGTCCGCCTGCTTAATCATCGAGGGCTTCGTAGCGGCGTAATATCCACTCGTAAGCTGGTCTCAGAGATAAGCAGAGACAGATTCCCTTTCAGATACAGGTGTCGGCTCAATTTGACCTGCACCATCACGCACAACGCAGGGAAACTTGTCAAATAACTTTCGGAACCTCTTATACTTAAAACATAACAAAATAGCCCCACCTTGGCAAGGCCAAAATGTTCAAATTTTTTTTACACATTTGAATGCAAGGGGCGTCAGTTTGTGTGTCATCCCTGCGAAGCCTGCACTCGCGAAGGCGGGGGGCAGGGATCTAAGCTCTTTAAAGCTGGATTCCCGCGCAGGCGCGAATCTAGTCCTAACTTTCTGGATACCCGCTTTCGCGGGTATGACGTAAAAAATACATCATACTGTTTATTCAAGTGTGACAGAGGACTAGATGCGGGGTTTGCGGCCGTGCTGGCCGGGGGCCATCAGAGTGCGGGTTTTGCGGCGGCGGGCGGCGCCCTTTTCTTTGCCTGATTTAAGAGCCTTGCCAAGCTGGCCGAGAACGCCCAGTTCGAGGTGCTCTTCCTGCAGAGCGATGATCTCGTCGCGAATCATTGCGGCTTTTTCGAATTCCATGCGGCCGGCGGCGGCGTTCATTTCGGTTTTCAGATTGTTGAGCAGTTCTTCAAGTTTGACGGCATCGATATCTTTGGGCTCTCTGCGGTCGGGGCTGTCGCCGGGAGCAAACAGTGCCGGCAGCGACTTGATGATGGTCTGTGGCTGAATGCCATTATCCTGGTTGTATTTTTCCTGGATGGTGCGTCGGCGGGCGGTTTCGTCGATACAGTATTTCATTGCCGGGCTGACACGATCGGCAAAAAGAATGACTTCGCCGTTGGCATTACGGGCGGCGCGACCGCAGATCTGCATCAATGCCCATGCTGAACGCAGAAATCCTTCTTTGTCAGCGTCGAGAATCGCAACCAGCGAAACTTCAGGCAGGTCGAGACCTTCGCGCAGCAGGTTGATGCCGACAAGAACCTTTATTTCGCCGGCGCGCAGGTCGCGCAGAATTTCGATGCGTTCGAGCGTGTCGATTTCATCATGAAGGTAGCTGGTGGGAATATTCATGTCGGAAAGGTAACCCGACAGTTCCTGGGCCATTTTTTTGGTCAGGGTGGTGACCAGCACGCGTTCGTTGCGTTTGATGCGGGTATCGATCTGACTGATCAGGTAGTCGATCTGCCCCTCGCTTTTTATGACGCTGATTTTCGGGTCGAGCAGGCCGGTCGGGCGTAT